>NZ_JAPVZM010000016.1:0-52469 GCF_041432335.1 Streptococcus sp. 20925_1_24
AAAAGAAGAGCTACTCATCTGTGAAGTAGCTCTTCTCTTATATCCGTAATCTCTTTTTATTTATCTGAAAATGTAGAGAAAAATGTAGAGATTCGGCTGATTTGTATTGCAATACATTGAAATTTGAAATCTCAAGAATCGCTTAAAATCAGGGATTCTCACGCCTGCTGACGTGTAGTGAATCTCTATTTAACCTCTGTAAACACAACGTGTTTGCGAAGTTTTGGTGAGTATTTCTTCAATTGAAGACGGTCTGGAGTGTTACGTTTGTTTTTAGAAGTAAGGTACAAGCGTTCACCAGATTCTTTGTGTTCAAGTGTAATATTTACGCGCATGGTATCTCCCTTCTATTATTCAGCTGATGCAGCTTTAGCGATTTTACGTCCTTTGTAGTATCCTTTAAGTGATACACGGTGAGAACGTGAGTAATCTCCAGTAGTTTCGTCAAAGTTTACAGATGGAGCTGTTACTTTGTAGTGTGTACGACGTTTGTTTTTCTTCGCTTTTGAAGTGCGACGTGCAGGTACTGCCATTTTGATTTCTCCTTTAGGTATTTATATTCGATTCAATCTACTGATTTTCATCAACCATACTAGGATAACACATTTTTTTTGTAAAGTAAAGTTACTTGACAAAAAAAGATGAAAAAATTAGAAGGCCATTAACCAAATTAATCGAAATTTTCTGAAAATTCAAGAATTTTCTTCTGTTCATTGCTTTTAAAATGTGCTATAATAGTAAAAACTGAAATGGGAGGGAACAAATGACTGAATTAGATAAACGTCACCGCAGTAGCATTTATGACAGTATGGTGAAATCACCAAACCGTGCTATGCTTCGTGCGACTGGTATGACAGATAAGGACTTTGAAACACCGATTGTAGGAGTGATTTCGACTTGGGCGGAAAATACGCCATGTAACATTCACTTGCATGATTTTGGGAAATTAGCTAAAGAAGGTGTCAAATCGGCAGGTGCTTGGCCTGTGCAGTTTGGGACTATTACCGTAGCGGATGGGATTGCCATGGGAACGCCTGGTATGCGTTTCTCTTTGACATCTCGTGATATCATTGCGGACTCTATCGAGGCGGCGATGGGTGGTCACAACGTTGATGCCTTCGTTGCTATCGGTGGCTGTGACAAGAACATGCCTGGTTCTATGATTGCCATTGCTAATATGGATATCCCAGCTATTTTCGCCTATGGTGGAACTATTGCACCGGGAAATCTTGATGGAAAAGACATCGACTTGGTTTCTGTGTTTGAGGGTATCGGAAAATGGAACCACGGAGATATGACAGCTGAGGACGTGAAACGTCTTGAATGTAATGCCTGCCCTGGCCCTGGTGGCTGTGGTGGTATGTACACTGCTAATACCATGGCGACTGCTATCGAAGTTCTAGGTATGAGTTTGCCAGGCTCTTCATCTCACCCAGCTGAATCAGCTGACAAGAAAGAAGACATCGAAGCAGCAGGACGTGCTGTTGTTAAGATGCTGGAGCTTGGTCTCAAACCATCAGATATCTTGACTCGTGAAGCCTTTGAAGATGCCATCACTGTGACCATGGCTCTCGGTGGTTCTACAAATGCCACTCTTCACTTGCTTGCCATTGCCCATGCGGCTAATGTTGACTTGTCACTTGAGGACTTCAATACGATTCAAGAACGTGTGCCTCACTTGGCTGACTTGAAACCATCTGGTCAGTATGTCTTCCAAGACCTATATGAAGTCGGTGGTGTCCCAGCGGTTATGAAATATCTCTTGGCAAATGGATTCCTTCACGGAGACCGTATCACATGTGCTGGTAAGACTGTAGCTGAGAACTTGGCTGACTTTGCAGACCTTACACCAGGTCAAAAAGTTATCATGCCACTTGAAAATCCTAAACGTGCGGACGGTCCGCTTATCATCTTGAACGGGAACCTTGCCCCTGATGGAGCGGTTGCCAAGGTATCAGGTGTTAAAGTGCGTCGTCACGTTGGACCAGCTAAGGTCTTTGACTCAGAAGAAGATGCGATTCAGGCTGTTTTGACAGATGAAATCGTTGATGGCGATGTAGTCGTTGTTCGTTTTGTTGGACCTAAGGGTGGTCCTGGTATGCCTGAGATGCTGTCACTTTCATCCATGATTGTTGGTAAAGGTCAAGGAGACAAGGTTGCCCTCTTGACGGATGGCCGTTTCTCTGGTGGTACTTATGGTCTGGTTGTTGGACATATCGCTCCTGAAGCTCAGGATGGTGGACCAATTGCCTACCTTCGTACAGGCGATATCGTTACGGTTGACCAAGATACCAAAGAAATTTCCATGGCCGTATCCGAAGAAGAACTTGAAAAACGCAAGGCAGAAACAACCTTGCCACCACTTTATAGCCGTGGTGTCCTCGGTAAATATGCCCATATTGTATCATCTGCTTCACGCGGAGCCGTGACAGACTTCTGGAATATGGACAAGTCAGGTAAAAAATAAACTCATACTCTTCGAAAATCTCTTCAAACCACGTCAACGTCGCCTTGCCGTAGGTATGGTTACTGACTTCGTCAGTTCTATCTACAACCTCAAAACACTGTTTTGAGCAACCTGCGACTAGTTTCCTAGTTTGCTCTTTGATTTTCATTGAGTATCAAAAAGCAAGCCAACTTCGGCTTGCTTTTTTTCATCTTCAAAAGTAATTTGCCTGCTTAACGAGGTGGCAGTCCAAGGGCAATACGGCCGTAGCGACTGATTCGTGTGATTTTCCAGGCAGGCGACCAGGTAACTTCAACCTTGACATCTTCGATACCCTCGATTTGTTTGAGACCTGCAACGATTTCGATAGGCAGGTTTTCGGCACAATCACAGGCAGTATCGGTGAAGGTCATGACAATCTTACAGAGCCCTATTTCGTCCAGATTGATTTCATAAATCAGGCCTAGATTGTAAACATCCAATTCCACATCTGTATCAAAAACTTTCTCTAGTTTTTCGATAATTTGGTCTTGTAAGGCCAAAGCGCGGTCATTGATTTTGATATCCTCTCTCATTACAGTCCCTCCACGTGATAAATATCCTCTATTTTCTCATAATTCTGACAATTTGGCAAGTTTTTGATGAATTTTCTGAAAAATATGATAAAATGAAGAAAATATGGAATCAAGGGGAAGCCTATGGAGCAGATTGGAAAAGTCTTTAGACAATTACGAGAGTCAAGAAATATCTCGCTGAGACAAGCAACTGGGGGACAATTTTCGCCGTCTATGTTGTCCCGCTTTGAAACAGGTCAGAGTGAGCTTTCGGTGGAAAAGTTTCTATTTGCCCTAGAAAATATATCTGCCAGTGTGGAGGAGATCCTCTTTCTGGCGAGAGGTTTTCAGTATGATACAGATTCTGAGTTGAGAAAAGAAATCATAGATGTCTTGGATCCAAAGAATATAGCTCCGCTTGAGGACTTGTATCGCAAGGAGTATCAAAAGCATGCCCATTCTCAAAACAAACAGAAGCATATTTTAAATGCCATTATTATCAAGTCTTATATGAAGAGTATGGATGAAAGGGTAGAGTTAACGGCAGAGGAAGGGAAAGTCCTTCATGACTATCTGTTTTCTACCGAGATCTGGGGGATCTATGAACTCAATTTATTTTCAGTCAGTTCTGCTTTTTTATCTGTTTCTCTTTTTACTAGATATGTACGAGAAATGGTACGTAAATCTGATTTTCTAATGGAAATGTCTGGCAATCGAAACCTTTTTCACACTATACTATTGAATGGTTTTTTAGCCAGCATTGAGTGTGAAGAATTTACCAATGCCTCTTATTTTAAACGTGTTATCGAAGAGCATTTCTACAATGAAAATGAAACCTATTTCCGAATTGTCTATTTGTGGGCGGAAGGTCTCCTTGATAGCAAGCAAGGTAGAGTCAAGGAAGGCCGGAAAAAGATGGAAGATGCTGTCCGTATTTTTGAGATGCTTGGCTGTAATAAATCTGCCGAATACTATAGAAAAACGACCGATTGTTGAATATCTGCAAACTAAGAAAATCATTCGAAATTTTAAGCGATAGAACTATTGACCTCTCTCATGTCACTGGAGAAATTCAATCGTTTCTTTTTTCTCATTTTATTTGTTGCATATATTCAAAAGTTTTTCCTCTAGAATTTCTAAGTGCTATACTATAGTCATACTTTACATAAGAACTTCGAACAAGAAGGGAGATTACCTATGAAACTATTGTTCAGAAATCAAGCTTATCGTCTCTTGACTTTGTCACGCTTCTTCAATGCTTTTGGTGCTTCAATTTTTAACCTGGTATTTATCGTCTATGCATCGACCTTGCCACAAGCCTCCTTTGCTGTTGCTATGGCGAATATTGTCATGATTCTTCCGACTCTCTTTACAGTTTTTGTAGGGATTCGGGCAGATTACACGAGGGACAAGGTCAAATGGATGGTCTATAGCGGTTTGTTTCAGGCAGTTTTATTTTTTCTAGCAGCCCTAGTTGTTCAACAAGCTAGTCTCTTTGCCTTTTCTAGCCTGTGTTTAATCAATGTCATTAGTGATGTCATCAGTGATTTTGCAGGTGGCTTGCGCATGCCTCTTATTAAGGAAAAAGTAGCTGAAGACGATCTGATGGAGGCTTATTCTTTTAACCAGTTTATCACCTATATTTCAGCTATTGGTGGTCAAGCTTTTGGAGTCTGGCTCTTAGGTCTATCGGTCAACAATTTTTCCCTCGTTGCGGGAATCAATGCCTGTTTCTTCCTAGTATCAGCCGTCATCCTCTTTTTAGGAAAAAGCAAATTAAGCCTGTCAATGTCATCTGCTGATGGTGAAATTCTAAAAAATGAGAAGCTTCCGATCAAAGAGCAGTTCCTAACGATTTATCGAAATTTACGTCTCGTTTTTCTTAAAGGTGGACAGAAAAACTTTGGATTCATGATCTTTGCTGTCTTGCTTATCAATGCCTTGGGTGGCGCTTTAGGAAGTATCTATAACATCTTCTTTTTGAGCCATTCTCTTTTGGACTTTTCTTACACAGAGGCATTATTTATCAGTCAATTCTGTGCTTTGTTAGCAATCATCATCAGTAGCCTTACGGGCAATGATTATTTTGGGAAGCAGTCCTTGCCTAGATTGATGATGTGGGTGACCGTAGGACTCAGTCTAATTGGTCTAGCTAATTTATTCAATCAAGTCGTACTTGG
Organism: Streptococcus sp. 20925_1_24; assembly: GCF_041432335.1. Classification (GTDB taxonomy): domain Bacteria; phylum Bacillota; class Bacilli; order Lactobacillales; family Streptococcaceae; genus Streptococcus; species Streptococcus mitis_BM. Next base: position 5,181 of record NZ_JAPVZM010000016.1, read on the forward strand.
TTTACTATTTCTCTGTTCAACTCTGTATGTGTCTGGTAAAGTTCAACCAAAGATTAGTGCCATGCTCCTGAAAAATCTAGCTCCAGAGGTTCTAGCTCGTACCAGTAATTTTTTAGGTTTATTGTTCACCTTATCCATACCTGTGGGAACAGCTTGTTTTTCACTTATAGCTGTATGGAATATACAGTTGACTTGGATGCTATTTGTTGGTCTTTCCTTGCTAGCTATTCTTTTGACAGGTCTTAATCTCAAAAATGATATTTGAATCCTAATTTTTTTCTAACTGTTTTAATCCCTCTATTTGTGGTAAAATAAGACTATTAAGTTTAAAGAGGATTCCCTATGAAATTACAAAAACCAAAAGGAACGCAGGATATTTTACCTGCTGAGTCTGCCAAGTGGCAGTACGTTGAAGGCTTTGCCCGTGAGATTTTCAAGCGCTATAACTATGCAGAAGTGCGCACGCCCATTTTTGAGCATTACGAGGTTATCAGTCGCTCTGTCGGAGATACGACCGATATCGTAACCAAGGAAATGTATGACTTTTATGACAAGGGTGACCGTCATATCACCCTCCGTCCAGAAGGAACTGCGCCCGTTGTCCGTTCCTATGTGGAAAATAAACTCTTTGCCCCAGAAGTGCAAAAGCCAAGCAAGTTCTACTACATGGGCCCTATGTTCCGCTATGAGCGTCCACAGGCAGGGCGTTTGCGCCAATTCCACCAGATTGGTGTTGAGTGTTTTGGCTCTAGCAATCCAGCTACTGATGTGGAAACCATCGCTATGGCAGCCCATTTCTTGAAAGAAATCGGCATCCAAGGTGTCAAACTACACCTCAATACTCTTGGAAATCCTGAGAGCCGTGCAGCCTACCGTCAAGCCTTGATTGACTATTTGACACCGCTCAAGGAGACCTTGTCTAAGGATAGCCAACGTCGTTTGGAGGAAAATCCTCTTCGTGTCTTGGACTCTAAGGAAAAAGAAGACAAGGTGGCAGTAGAGAATGCGCCTTCTATCTTAGACTTCCTTGATGAAGAAAGCCAAGCTCATTTTGATGCTGTGCGTCAGATGTTGGAGAATCTTGGAGTAGACTATATCATCGATACCAATATGGTGCGTGGTCTGGACTACTACAACCACACGATTTTCGAGTTTATCACTGAGATTGAGGGCAATGACCTGACAGTCTGTGCGGGTGGTCGTTACGATGGTTTGGTTTCTTACTTTGGAGGCCCTGAAACTACTGGCTTTGGTTTTGGACTTGGTGTAGAGCGCCTGCTTCTCATTCTTGAAAAGCAAGGTGTAACTCTCCCTATCGAAAACGCCCTAGATGTCTATATCGCAGTCTTGGGTCAAGGAGCAAATGTCAAGGCCTTGGAGTTGGTACAAGCTCTTCGCCAACAAGGTTTCAAAGCAGAGCGTGATTACCTCAACCGTAAACTTAAAGCTCAGTTCAAGTCAGCTGATGTTTTTGCGGCTAAGACCCTCATCACCCTAGGAGAGAGTGAAGTCGAAAGCGGACAAGTGACGGTTAAGAACAATCAAACACGAGAAGAAGTGCAAGTGTCACTTGAGGCAATCAGCCAAAACTTCTCAGAAATCTTTGAAAAACTAGGATTTTATACTCAATGAAAATCAAAGAGCAAACTAGGAAGCTAGCCGCAGGCTGTACTTGAGTACGGCAAGGTGAAGCTGACGTGGTTTGAATTTGATATTCGAAGAGTATTAATGATAGATAAACTGGTCAGGAACCCACTCCTGACCTTTTTCTTTTGCAAAATGACAAAAATCATAAACTTTTTGACAAATATGCTTGTCAAAAAGAAAAAGATGTGTTACAATGTAAGCAAGTTAAGAAATAAAGAAATAGGAGGGAGTCACATGTGGGTATGGATTTTTTTCCCTTTTCTCGTCTTGATTTATACGAGTCAATCTAAAAAAATCAAGCGGTTAGAGAAGAGGTTAAAGGTAATCGAAAGAAAAGAGAAAGGAAATATAGATATGTCAAGATTATTGCAAGAATTAATTGGGAAAAATCCAACAATCGTTGGACAAGTGTTTGGAACATCTTTATGGGAAGTTGTGGATGTTGATGAGGAATGGGTCAAACTACGTCATGTCGATAAAAATGGGAAAGAAAAATTCAAGTTGCAACGTATTGAGGATATCCAAGCCGTTGAATTTGACGGAGAGTAGGTGTGTAACATGCAACTAAAAAATCGTCTAAAAGAGCTTCGGGCTCGCGATGGTCTCAATCAAACCGAACTAGCCAAGCTAGCAGAGGTTTCCAGACAGACTATCAGCCTATTAGAACGGGACGAATACACCCCGTCCGTTGTGATTGCCTTGAAAATATCTCAGATTTTCAACGAAACAGTCGAATCGGTATTTCGCTTGGAGGAGGATGAGTGATGAACATGTATAGAGTGGTTTATTATATGAGTGTTCTTGCCCTTATTGTGAATGCCTTGGCTATGATTGGAACATTACTGGGTTGGTTCTATTTTGTTGAAAGTAAGTATTTGTTTTGGATTAACTTAGTCCTCTTGTCCATTTTCAATCGGTTGAAGAAAAAGGAGAAAGATGATGAACAAGTATAAAGTAATCTATTATGTAGTTGCCATAGCTCTATTAGTCAGCGTGTTTCTACTGATTGGGATGGACCTAGGCTGGTTTAGTCCCTATCAAAGTGACCAATTTATTTGGGTCTACTTTGCCCTCATCCCAGTCGTTGACTGGATTGAAAAGAAATCCAAAAATCTAGCAAGTGAATAAGGAGAATGAATATGAAAGAGTTTTTAGCAGGTTTTCAAGTAGATACTGAGAACAAAGAACTTGCAGGTGTCTGTGCAGGTTTAGGAAATTATTTTAATATCAAAACTATCGTGGTTCGTTTAGTGATGCTGTTCTTGTTTCTTTCCTCGACTGAATTTGGGATTTTGACAGTCACTCTGTATGCCTATCTTGCTGGTTGGCTAAGTAAAGAGCCTCTGGGAGCTAGTGAGACAAAAGCAAGAAACCAAGCTATTCTCTTGTTTGCTGTTTGTTTGATTTTAGTATCACTGGGAACAGAGGGCTTGACAGCTATTTATGAATCAGGTAAAGCCTTTGGTCAGTGGTTAGTTGGATTGGTTTAGTTTAGAAAGAGAATGAATATGAAAAAGAAAAATAAACGTGGATTGTTGTTATTTTTAATGTCTGTTGTCTTGGGAGGTTTCTTGGGCATGTTTGTAGGGATGTTTAAGGCACGTGCCGAATCCCACGAAATTATGTTAGATGTGAAAGTCTTGATACCATGGATATCAGCTATTTGTTTACTGATAGGTTTCATTAGTCTTCTTTTGACGTTCAATTTCCTAAAGAAAAGCAGAAAATTTCACTCCTTGTATCAAGAGGAAATGGATGATGATCTGAATGAAACATATTATGTGCAAATGAATCGTAATCTTGAGTTTGGAACTATTGCTTTTAATAGTGCAAGCGTAGCGATTTTATTGGCTCTCTTCATTTCAGGAAGTGAAGTAATTGTACTCGATATAAGCCATATAACCTTATCCCTTTCCTTTTTGGGATTAGTGTTGGTTTTCAATGCTCAAAATTATCTTTTTAAGACTATTGCGATTGTTCGTCAGATTGGTTTGGTGTTTTTCTCTACACCAAAGGATATCTTGGAGCATTTCGATTCTTACGATGAAGGGGAGCGCAAGGCTAATTTGGAACAGAGTTTTCGGATTTTATTCCAATTAAATAACTATGTCTTGCCAGGTCTCTACTTTCTGATTGCTCTCTTTTCTTTACTGACAGGAGAGATTCAGTTACTAGCCTTCTTGCTTGTAGGAGCCATCCATATTTATATTAATGTGATGCAGTTACCTATGGTGAAACGTTATTTCAAATAAAGGAGTTTCTATGATTCGTGTTGAAAATGTAAGCAAAAGTTTTGGGAGTAAAAAAGCTCTTCATCAGATTTCTTTTGAGATTAAGGAGGGTGAAATCTTTGGTTTTCTTGGCCCTTCTGGCTCAGGTAAAACAACCATGATCAATGTCTTGACAGGTCAGTTGGCTGCAGATCAAGGTAAAACAGTTTTGTTAGGCAAGAATTCTCAAGATTTAACCTCAAATGATTTGGAACAAATTGGTATTGTTAGTGATGGCAGTGGTTTTTATGAAAAGATGAGCCTTTACAAAAATCTGCTCATTTACGCTAAGTTATATGGCCTCAAGTCAGATAGAGTAAATCAGGTGCTCAAACAGGTTGGATTGGCAGATGCTAAAGATATTATCGCAGAAAAACTATCTACAGGAATGAAACAACGAATGTTCTTGGCCCGTGCCCTTCTGAATGCTCCTAAGATTCTCTTTCTAGATGAGCCAACTAGTGGCTTAGACCCTACAACATCTAAGATGATTCATACCCTACTTCAAGAATTAAAGCAGGCGGGGACAACTATCTTTCTGACCACGCATGATATGAATGAAGCAACTCTGCTTTGTGATCGCTTATCTCTTTTGAATAAGGGGAACTTAATAGAGTATGGAAGTCCACAAGATATTATCCAGAAGTACCATGTGGATAAGAAAGTACATGTGGTTTATAACGATGGACGAGAACAGATAGTTCCATTTGAAGAATTGCCACATTTAGACACGACAGATTTGATGGTGGTTCACTCTTGTGAGCCGACACTAGAAGAAATCTTTATCAGATTGACAGGAGAAAAGTTAGATGTTTAGAAAATTAAATGCCCTACTATGGTTAAGATTACAAGTTCTTATCAGCAATTCAACTTTGTTGGCGACTCTATTGATGCCTTTTGGAGCGACTGTTCTATATAATGAGTTCTTAAACAAGAGTGGAGAATTGAGTACGTATTTCCTTTCTATGAGTTTGACGATGGTCTTGAGCATGGGAAGTGGTTATATGGTATCGATTATGATGGCAGAAGATAAGGAAAAGCGCAATCTTAAATCACTCATCCTAAGTGGTGTGACAGCAACAGAATATACTTTCAGTATGCTCATTCTCCCTATGTTGATTATGTTGCTTGGAATGATTTCACTACCAATCTATCTTAAAGTGGATGTATCAGGTTACTTATTTGCCTATGTTATCTATTTGGTCCTAGCAACTATTAGTGTTATTTTTCTCAACCTTCTAATCGGTGCGGTGTCAGATACTCAGTCTAAAGCGCAAGTTTATAGTATCTTTCCTATGTTTATCGTCTCTTTTTTACCCATGTTTGCTCTTCAAAATGATACGGTTCAAAAAGTGTTGGATTACTCTTTTATTGGTCCAATTGTAAATCTTTTAAATAAAAAAGGTGGGGAAATATCTTTTTCTAATATCGGTATGTTACTTGCCTGGGTACTTGTGTTAGGAATAGCAAACCTCTTTGTATTGAAAAACAGCTATAAAGCAAGATAGGAGTTATCAATGAAATTACTTAAAAATCTTGGCTGGTTTCTTCTAGCCCTTCTATCCTTTTTCTTTGGTTATGGCTTTATTCAGGGGCTCGCGACTACGTCGCTTGCCTTAGGCGCGTCACCTTATGCTGTTACCTTACTTTATGTGGCCTTGGCTGGAGTTTATGTGTACGGCATTTATAAATGGTACCAGAAAGGCCCTGTCCATATTGAGAAGAGTGGCTTTAATCGATTTATTTGGCTCCCTGCCTTGGTTTGGTTCTTATCTCTTGTCGTTCAATTCTTCCTGCCAAATGATCCTTCAGTAAATCAGCAAATAGCGACAGACTTGACCTTGTCTCAACCACTTTTCTCATTCTTTGCGGTCGTTATTTTTGCTCCTTTGACGGAAGAACTTATCTTTAGAGGAATGCTGGCGCGCTATCTCTTTCCTAAGCAGGACAATAGTAAACAAACCCTGATTTTTCTTTTAATATCTAGTATTATCTTTGCCTTGATTCATTTCCCAGGAACTTTGCAACAGTTTTTGGTTTATGCTAGTCTAGGATTGAGTTTGGGGCTGGCTTATGTAAGTCGAAAAGGTCTTCTTTACAGCATTTCTCTTCACGCTTTGAATAATTTAGTCAGCTTTTTGATGATTCTCATGCTATAATAGAGTCAGGAGGTCACATGAAACGAGTAATTTTATTAGCAGTGATTCAGGCAGTCGTTCTATTTTTCATCATTGGAGCGCTAGCTTATGCCTTTAAGGGCGATTTCTTCTACAACTATCTAGCAGTTGTCTTTGCCCCTATTGCAGGTGTCTTGCGCTTTGGGACAGCTTACACAACGGAAATTGTCTTGCCTCGAAAGGCAGCCGAAATTGCTGAAAAACGTAAAGCAGGCAACAATTCAAAATAAAAGAGTCCGGTGAACTTCATCGGATTTTTGTATTGGCGTTAATTTTTAGAGTCTTCACTTGATTTTTAAAGACTGGCAAACTTTTCTGATGATTTTCATGAAGAGCCTGCGCTTTTATGGTAAAATAGTAACAGAATAAAAGAGGAGAGAAAACATGAAACGTAGTATGTATGCTGGTCGTGTTCGTGAGGAACACATCGGACAAGAAATGACCTTGAAAGGATGGGTTGGCCGTCGTCGTGACCTTGGTGGTTTGATTTTTATCGACCTTCGTGACCGTGAAGGAATCATGCAGTTGGTTATCAACCCTGAAAAAGTATCTGCAGAGGTCATGGCAACAGCTGAGAGCCTTCGTAGCGAATTTGTTATCGAGGTGACTGGACAGGTCGCTGCGCGTGAGCAAGCTAATGATAAGTTACCAACTGGTGCGGTTGAGTTAAACGTGACAGCTCTGACAGTGCTTAATACAGCTAAGACAACCCCATTTGAGATTAAGGATGGCATTGAGGCCAATGACGATACACGTTTGCGTTACCGTTACCTTGACCTTCGTCGTCCAGAAATGTTGGAAAATCTTAAACTTCGTGCTAAGGTGACCCACTCTATCCGCAACTACTTGGATGAGTTGGAGTTTATCGACGTGGAGACACCATTCCTTTCTAAGTCAACTCCTGAAGGGGCGCGTGACTATTTGGTGCCATCTCGTGTTAATAAAGGGCATTTTTACGCTCTTCCTCAAAGTCCACAAATCACGAAACAGCTCTTGATGAATGCTGGTTTTGACCGTTACTACCAAATCGTTAAATGTTTCCGTGACGAGGACTTGCGTGGTGACCGCCAGCCTGAGTTTACCCAGGTCGACTTGGAAACATCTTTCCTTACTGAGCAAGAAATCCAAGATATCACAGAAGGCTTGATTGCGCGTGTCATGAAGGAAACTAAAGGCATCGAAGTGACGCTTCCATTCCCTCGTATGAAATACGATGATGCGATGGCTCTTTACGGTTCTGATAAACCTGATACTCGTTTTGACATGTTGCTTCAGGACTTGACAGAAGTGGTCAAAGGTGTAGACTTTAAAGTCTTTTCAGAAGCACCTGCTGTAAAAGCCATTGTGGTCAAAGGCGCTGCGGACAATTATTCACGTAAAGACATCGACAAGATGACGGAAGTAGCCAAGCAGTACGGTGCCAAAGGTCTTGCTTGGGTCAAGGTGGTTGATGGAGAATTAAACGGACCAGTTGCCAAGTTCTTGACTAGCATCCAAGCAGAATTGACAACAGCGCTTGCACTTGAAGATAAGGACTTGGTTCTCTTTGTGGCGGATACGCTTGAAGTGGCCAATGCAACTCTTGGTGCCCTTCGTGGACGTATTGCCAAAGAGCTTGGCTTGATTGATAACGATAAATTCAACTTCCTTTGGGTAGTTGACTGGCCAATGTTTGAATGGTCTGAAGAAGAAGGCCGTTACATGAGCGCCCACCATCCATTTACTCTACCACAGGAAGAGACTGCTCACGAATTAGAAGGTGATTTGGCGAAGGTTCGTGCCATTGCTTACGATATTGTCTTGAACGGTTATGAGCTTGGTGGTGGTAGCCTTCGTATCAACCAAAAAGACCTTCAAGAACGTATGTTCAAGGCTCTTGGTTTCTCAGCCGAAGAAGCAAATGACCAATTTGGCTTCCTTCTTGAAGCCATGGACTATGGTTTCCCACCACACGGTGGTTTGGCTATCGGGCTTGACCGATTTGTCATGCTTTTAGCAGGGGAAGAAAATATCCGTGAAGTTATTGCCTTTCCTAAGAACAACAAGGCAACTGACCCAATGACACAAGCTCCTTCAACAGTAGCTCTCAAACAACTAGAGGAACTCAGCTTACAAATAGAAGAAGATGAAACAAGCAAAACGAATTAAGCGGTGGCGCTATTATCTGCGCCGCTTTGCTTATCAGATAAAAATTTTACGTGTCTTACAAAGCATCTCTCGGGAAAAATATGATGAGAAGATTTCGGCCTCTCTGGTCTATGGTTTTTTATCAGCAGTAGCGGTCAATTTCTTTTTCCAACCAGGGCATGTGTATTCGAGTGGTGCGACAGGTCTGGCACAGATTATCTCTGCCTTGAGTAATCATTGGTTTGGTTTTCATATCCCGATTTCGCTAACCTTCTACGCCATTAATTTTCCTTTGATGGTCTTGGCTTGGTATCAGATTGGCCATAAGTTCACCGTCTTTACCTTTATCACAGTATCCATGAGTTCCTTCTTTATCCAGTTTGTCCCTGTGGCAACCTTGACGGAGGATCCCATTATCAATGCCCTTTTTGGGGGTGTTGTCATGGGCTTGGGGATTGGTTTTGCTCTTCGAAACAATATCTCCAGTGGGGGAACGGATATCGTCAGCCTGACCATTCGCAAGAAAACAGGGAGGAATGTCGGTAGTATTTCTTTCTTGGTCAATGGGACTATCATGCTGATAGCAGGCTTGACCTTTGGTTGGAAATACGCTCTCTACTCTATGATTACCATCTTTGTCTCTAGCCGTGTGACAGATGCTGTCTTTACTAAGCAAAAACGCATGCAGGCCATGATTGTGACCAATCATCCAGACAAGGTAATTGAAAAAATACATAAAAAATTGCACCGTGGAGCAACCATGATCCACGATGCAGAAGGAACCTATAATCACGAGAGAAAGGCAGTTTTAATCACTGTCATTACACGTGCAGAGTTTAATGAATTTAAACAGATTATGAAACAGGTGGATCCAGGTGCCTTTGTCTCTGTATCAGAGAATGTTCATATTTTGGGACGATTCGTTGAAACAGAAAATTAGTAACTAAAAAACCAGCGCGAGCTGGTTTTTATTTTTCGATAATTTTGTGGGCAATCAACTGACGGTAACAAATTTGTTTATTGCTTTTAGCATCGCTGATAATCTGGAGGATAGTTTCAAGAGAAACACGACCAAGTTCTAGGCTATTGATATCAACATAGGCCGCCAAGTTGAGCTTGGGATTGACCGAGTCAAAGCTGAGAACAGGGACATCCAGTTGGTGCTTAGCAATATAGTCACAGACCCCTTCGGCTAGGAGGCTATCAATTGTAATGATAGCATCAATCTGAGGATCATGCTGAAAGAGGAGCTGGCTAAACTGATATCCTTTTTCCTCTAGAAATTCATTTGCAAAGTAGGTCAGATTGTCATCAAGAGGCAGTTGGTATTGTTTGAGTGCTGACTCATAGCCTGTTAAACGGTCTTGCGTTACGAAGAGTCGCTTAGTTCCTCCAATGAAGGCAATTCGTTTGCAGCCTTTTTTGATAAAATATTCGGTTGCATCAAAACCAGCTTGGACATTGTCATTATCTACAAGAGGAATAAAGGGTGAAATGGATTTTCCTAGGATGAGGAAGGGGAACTGCTCATCAGCGACCAGCTTGACCAAGGGATCCTCCTCTTCGGCATAAAGGAAGATTAAACCATCCACACGTTTACCGTAAACCATCTGTGAAATCGCTTTAAGTCTCTCTTTTTCATCTTTACCTGTTGCAATCTGAATGGCATAGTGGTTTTCAGATGCGACTTGGGCGATACCACGGAGGACAGATGGGAAGAAAGGATTTTGATAGAAGGCGTCTGAGTCGTCAGGAAGAACCAAGCCGATCACTTGGGTATAACTGCTTACCAAGCTACGAGCATTGAGGTTGGGGTGGTAATTGAGCTCCTTCATAGCCTTGCGAACGCGTTTTTTTGTTTCGTCGCTAATGGTTGATTTGTTTTGAATAACACGGGTTACGGTTGAAGGCGAAACACCAGCAGCCTTGGCCACGTCTTTAATCGTAACGGGCATAAAAATCTCCTATTTATGGTAATCTAGATCACGGAAATGCGTTTTATAAAAGATAGTAACCAGATACAGAACAAAAAGAATATTTTGTACAGTAATGAGAGTTGTCATATTTTGGCCAAATAAGCCCAAAATAAGCGTAATCAGAGTAGGTAATCCTAAACAGTTCAAGATAAAATGGTAGCACTCTTTAAAGGTCCTAAATGAAAAGAGGCGTGATTTCTTAGTGATATAAAGGAGAAGACTCGCTCCTAGAGAGACAATAAAGAAATTCAAACCAAAGAGGAAGCTCGCACCGAGAACTAGGAAGAGACTGATATAGACACGATTTTGCTGATACCAGTCTTTAGAAATAGCTTGGGTCAAGCTGTCTTTACTTTTGAAACTCTCAGTCTCAATCGCTCGGTAAGAGATACGGGTCAGTTCCTTACCTTCCTTGCTGATGACTAGCTCATTCGTATCGAAATGCAGTTGCAAGTCCTTAGGTAATTCCTTGCTTTGACTTGGACCGATCACAATAGAAGGCTCTTGACTAGCTGTTCCAGTATAAGTTAATTTACCATCAACAATTGTAGCGTGTTCAGAGAGATCCTGGACAACCTTATCTGTCAATGGTTCATAGACATTATCGATAAAGGTTTCTAGCGGATAAGTCTCCTGTGAGCTGTTTTGGATGGCAATAGGTACCATAGATAAGCTGATAAGGAAGATACTGGTAAAGAGAAGCTGAAACCAGTTGAGTCCGAAACGTTTGGACAGGGGCTTACGAAATCCCCAAATACTTGAAAAATATGAAAATGGATATGGAAGCATTTGTATCTTTCTAAAAGGTGTTTTCTATATGAGTATTATTATATAGAGAAATGTACTTTATTTCAAGTCTAGGAGACAAATTGCTTGCTACAAGGATATTTTTACAGTAACAAGTTTTAAAATGAAAAAGGGTGGCGGGGATATATTATCCCTTGTCGCCACCACTTGTAAGTCCTGAAACAAAGTTCTTTTGTAGGAAGAAGAAGAGAATACAGATTGGAAGGGCGATGAGGATAGCGCCTGCTGAGAAGTAGGCAATCTTCAAGTTCTTCGCATTGCTAACGAAGGTTTGGAGACCTACGGCAACAGTAAAGTATTCTTTCTCACGAAGCAAGAAACTAGAGAGGATGTAGTCCCCGAAAGGTCCCATGAAGGCCCAGAGAGCTTGTACGGCAACCATTGGGCGAACCAGTGGAAGAACAATTTGCCAGAAGCGGCGGAAGTGTCCTGCACCGTCTAGTTTTGCAGATTCGTCTAGAGACATTGGCACTGTATCGAAGTAGCCCTTCATGAGCCAAGCATTCATTGGGATACCACCACCAACGTAGAGGAAGATGAGGAACCAGCTGTGGTTAAGGGCGTTCAACATAAGTGCCATAACGAAGAAGGCTGTCAAAGCGGCCATTGTTGGAACCATTTGGATAATCAAGAAGAAGACCAAACTTTGTTTACGAGCCAAGAAATTGTAACGGCTGTAAGCATAACCAGCAAGTACGATAATACTTGTTTGAACAGCCATAGTAATTAAGGCGATAATCAAAGTGTTGAGATACCAAGTACCGTATAGGGTTTCAGTAAAGAGTCCTTTAAAGTTATCAAAATTGAAGTCGATGTTAGTATCGAGTTTAAAGGCCGCGACGTTACCTGCTTTAAAGGCTGACATGATGGTAATCAACAGTGGATAGATAATCACGATCGATAGGCCAATCAAGTAGAGGTAAGTAAGGGTTTGAGTCAGTCTACGTTTGAGTTTAATTGAGTTATTCATCTTAGACGTCCTCCATATCAAATGCGTGTAGTTTCTTGAATGCGATCATAGAGATTGAGATGACAATGATAGAGATAATCAAGGTAACAGCTGCCGCCATTGAGTATTGAGGAGATGTACCTGTTGTCAAACGGTAGATCCATGAGATCAAGATATCGGTTGAACCAGCTCCACCTCCGACACTACCAGGTCCTCCACCATTGAAGAGGTACATGATAGAGAAGTTGTTAAAGTTGAAGGTGTATTGACTAATCAAAGTAGGTGCCGCAACAGCCAAGATCATTGGGAAAGTGATGTTGCGGAATTTTTGCCAAGCATTGGCACCGTCAATATAAGCTGCTTCGTAAAGGTCGTTAGGAATAGATTGCAAGATACCCAAGGTCAAAACGTAGATGTATGGGAATCCAAGCCAACCCTGCATCATAATCAAGGCAATCTTAGTCCAAGTTGGGTCTGTTTTCCAAGGAATAAGAGTACCATCAAGGAAAGGAAGGAATTTAGCTAAGATTGGCAATACTTGAGTGTTGATGGCTCCGACACTATCGTTAAACATATTTGAGAATGTCAAGATAGTGATGAAGGCTGGAACAGCCCAAGGAAGAAGGAAAATAACACCAAAGATACGTTTTCCTTTGATAAATGGTTGGTTAGCAATGATAGCTGTGAAGATACCGATGACGATCTGTAAAGTTGAGGCAGCCAAAGCCCAGATGATAGTCCAAGAAAGAACGGCACCAAAGGCAGAACGGAAGGTACTCAAACTCCAGATGTTCGTAAAGTTGGTCAAACCAACCCAGTCCAACAATTTGTTTGGTGGCAAGTGTTGGAAGTCGTAGTTGGTAAAGGCAATCATCAAGGTTACGATAACTGGGAAGATGATTGCAAAGGTCATAGCAATGTAAGAAGGAATAATCAAGAGGTAAGGGAAACCATTTTCATAGATTCCTTTGATCATTTCTTTAAAGGTAAGTGCTACTGGTATGCCATTGTTAATGTGTTTGGCAGTTGTATGTGCATCTTTGATATTTGCGAAATAAAAGAGTACATAAACAACTACAAAGATTAAATGGAAGGCACCACGAATCAGCATAAAGAGGGAATTATCACGACCTGGTTTGTCACCAAGAGTGATGAGATTGCTCAATTCAGGGGCTGCAAGTGCTAGGAAGTAAAGGACAAATACGATGGTTACACCAAGGAATATAAAACCTTTGGCTTTTTGTTTATTGTAAATCTGTCCTAACCCAGGAATGATAGACAGCAGGGCTGCTTTACTAGGTTGTTGCTTTTCCATAATAACTCCTTTCATAGGATACTGGTTTCTAGATAAAACCTAAACTATTTGTGTTTTTGTTGATAAATTCAAAGGGGGATTTGATTTCCACCCCCCTTGAACAAATTTTTTATTCACCAAATTTTTGTTTGATTGTTTCTTTGATCAATGTTACAGCATCGTTAGCAGCTGTTTTAGCATCTTTCTTACCACTTACAGCTTCAAACAACATTGTTTTAGCTGGGTCCCAAACAGCTGACATTTGAGAGATGTTTGGCATTGGTTGAGCGTTCTTGAACTGTTTGATAACAGCTGTTGTCAACTCATCATTTTTACCTTCAGCGTATGAACGAGCTTCAGTGTTAGCTGGGATTTCATTAGTTTTATCGTAGAAGGCTTTTTGTTGTTCAGTTGAAACAAGGAAGTCTACAAATTTTTGAGCGCCTTCAAGGTTCTTAGTGCTTGATGGGATAATCCAAGCTTTACCACCACCGAATGCAGCATATTCTTTTCCATTTGGAAGAGTTGGGATAGTTGCAACACCGTAGTTTACTTTAGCATCTTTAAAGGCTTGAGCTTTCCAAGGTCCGTCGATGATAGCAGCTGTTTTACCTTCTTGGAATTGAGTTTGGATTAAGTTGCCAGCACCTTCAGTATCTTGCATACCTTTAGGCCATTTTTCATACCAAGATTTAGCGTAGTTGATACCTGCGATAGAACCGTCGTTTGCAAGACCGATATCTTTAGCGTCTTTACCGTTTTGTCCGAATACGTAAGCACCGTTACCAGCAAGAAGTCCATATGCATAGTAGAAGTTTGTCCAGTCAGCTAGGAAAGCAGAAGTTTTTCCATCTTCTCCAGCGAAGGCATATTTGCTATCTTTAGCAAGGTTTTCTAAGTCAGCAAAAGTTTTTGGAGCTTCTTTTACCAAGTCTTTGTTGTAGTACATAACAAGTGACTCGATAACAGCAGGAGCACCGTAAACTTTACCATCAGCAGCTGTCACAAGAGATTTAGTTTTATCATCTGTTTTAGCACCGTCGCTCAATTTCACTTCTGAGAGTTGTCCGTCAGTACCAAGGCTACCTACACGGTCGTATGGAGCCATCATAACATCAGCAGCTTGACCTGATTGGTTGTCAAGAGAAAGTTTGTCAAGCCCACCCATTTGGTCTCCTGTTTTGATGGTAACTTTTACGCCAGCTTCTTTTTCGTAAGCTTTTGCAGCTGATTCAGCAAAGGCTTTATATTGGTCTTCAACGTAGAAAGTGAGTTCTTTCGCTTCGGATGAACCAGAATCAGCAGGTTTATCAGCAGTTTTGCTTCCGCAAGCTACCAAAAGCAAGCTAGCAAGTGTAACAGTTCCAAGCACAGCAGCGCTCTTCATGAATTTAGATGACATAGTGTATTCCTCCTAAAGAATAACAAATTTTATAATGAGGAAACGCAAACGTTTTCCTTTATGGGACTAGTATAGCACAAATAGAAAACGGTTGCAAGTATTTTTTGTAAAAATTTTAAAAAAATTTTCACGAAAAGGGTAAGCGTTTTATTTGTTTATAATAGAAGAAAAGTCAGAAAATATATTTTCATGATTTTACTGAAATTATTTAGGGAAACGATTGCCTAGATTTTGAACAAAAAATAAATTGCTCTAGACCAAAACTAGGCTAAGTTGAGCCTTCTATTTGTAGTTGAAGAAGGTTTTGTAAATAGAAAAGAAAAATGTATATGTATACATAAAGAAGGACAAGTTTTTTTAAAAAAATAATCAAAAAGTTTTTTAAAAACGCTTGCAATTATTCCAAAAATAAAGTATACTTATCTTAACGCAAACGTTTGCGCCCAAAAATGAAAATTTAAACTACAAATACACGAGGTGTTGTTTATGAAAAAACGTCAAAGTGGTGTGTTGATGCACATCTCTTCTCTCCCAGGAGCCTACGGAATCGGATCATTTGGTCAAAGTGCTTACGACTTCGTTGATTTCTTGGTCCGTACAAAACAACGTTACTGGCAAATCCTTCCATTAGGAACAACTAGTTACGGAGATTCTCCTTACCAATCTTTCTCAGCCTTCGCAGGGAACACTCATTTTATCGATTTAGATATCTTGGTGGAACAAGGCTTGTTGGAAGCAAGTGACCTTGAAGGAGTTGACTTTGGTAGCGATGCATCTGAAGTTGACTATGCTAAAATCTACTACGCACGTCGTCCTCTTTTAGAAAAAGCGGTAAAACGTTTCTTGGAAGTAGGAGATGTTAAAGATTTTGAGAAATTTGCTCAAGACAATCAATCATGGCTTGAGCTCTTTGCTGAGTATATGGCTATAAAGGAGCATTTTGACAATCTTGCGTGGACTGAATGGCCAGATGCTGATGCTCGCGCTCGTAAAGCTTCAGCCCTTGAAAGCTACCGTGAGCAATTGGCAGACAAGTTGGTTTACCACCGTGTGACTCAATACTTCTTCTTCCAACAATGGTTGAAATTGAAAGCATACGCTAACGACAACCACATCGAAATCGTTGGGGACATGCCAATCTACGTAGCGGAAGATTCAAGCGATATGTGGGCAAATCCACATCTCTTCAAGACAGATGTCAACGGTAAGGCAACTTGTATCGCAGGATGCCCACCCGATGAGTTTTCTGCAACTGGTCAGCTTTGGGGGAACCCAATCTATGACTGGGAAGCAATGGATAAAGACGGATACAAATGGTGGATTGAACGCTTGCGTGAAAGCTTCAAAATCTACGATATCGTTCGTATCGACCACTTCCGTGGTTTCGAATCTTACTGGGAAATCCCTGCTGGTTCCGATACAGCAGCACCTGGTGAGTGGGTGAAAGGTCCGGGCTACAAGCTTTTTGCAGCCGTTAAGGAAGAACTTGGTGAGCTAAACATCATCGCAGAAGACCTTGGCTTCATGACAGATGAAGTTATTGAGTTGCGTGAACGTACTGGCTTCCCAGGAATGAAGATTCTTCAATTTGCTTTCAATCCAGAAGACGAAAGTATCGATAGCCCACACTTGGCACCTGCTAACTCAGTTATGTACACAGGAACACACGATAACAACACGGTCCTTGGTTGGTACCGTAACGAGATTGATGATGCGACTCGTGAGTACATGGCTCGCTATACTAACCGTAAAGAATACGAAACAGTTCCACACGCTATGCTTCGTACAGTCTTTTCATCAGTTAGCTTCATGGCAATTGCAACTATGCAAGATTTGCTAGAATTGGATGAGACAGCTCGTATGAACTTCCCATCTACCCTTGGTGGAAACTGGTCTTGGCGTATGACTGAAGATCAATTGACACCAGCCGTCGAGGAAGGCTTACTTGACTTGACAACAATCTATCGACGAATTAATGAAAATTTGGTAGAATTAAAGAAATAATACAATATCAGGAGACACCTTAAACATGTTATCACTACAAGAATTTGTACAAAATCGTTACAATAAAACCATTGCAGAATGTAGCAATGAAGAGCTTTACCTTGCTCTTCTTAACTACAGCAAGCTTGCAAGCAGCCAAAAACCAGTCAACACTGGTAAAAAGAAAGTTTACTATATCTCAGCTGAGTTCTTGATTGGTAAACTCTTGTCAAACAACTTGATCAACCTTGGTCTTTACGACGATGTCAAAAAAGAACTTGCTGCTGCAGGTAAAGACTTGATCGAAGTTGAAGAAGTTGAATTGGAACCATCTCTTGGTAATGGTGGTTTGGGACGTTTGGCTGCCTGCTTTATCGACTCAATTGCGACTCTTGGTTTGAATGGTGACGGTGTTGGTCTTAACTACCACTTTGGTCTTTTCCAACAAGTTCTTAAAAACAACCAACAAGAAACAATTCCAAATGCATGGTTGACAGAGCAAAACTGGTTGGTTCGCTCAAGCCGTAGCTACCAAGTACCATTTGCAGACTTTACTTTGACATCAACTCTTTACGATATTGATGTTACTGGTTATGAAACAGCAACTAAAAACCGCTTGCGTTTGTTTGACTTGGATTCAGTTGATTCTTCTATTATTAAAGATGGTATCAACTTTGACAAGACAGATATCGCTCGCAACTTGACTCTCTTCCTTTACCCAGATGATAGTGACCGTCAAGGTGAATTGCTCCGTATCTTCCAACAATACTTCATGGTTTCAAACGGTGCGCAATTGATCATCGACGAAGCAATCGAAAAAGGAAGCAACTTGCATGACCTTGCTGATTACGCAGTTGTACAAATCAACGATACTCACCCATCAATGGTTATCCCTGAATTGATCCGTCTTTTGACTGCACGTGGTATCGAGCTTGACGAAGCAATCTCAATCGTTCGTAGCATGACTGCCTACACTAACCACACAATCCTTGCTGAAGCCCTTGAAAAATGGCCTCTTGAATTCTTGCAAGAAGTGGTTCCTCACTTGGTACCAATCATCGAAGAATTGGACCGTCGCGTGAAAGCAGAATACAAAGATCCAGCTGTTCAAATTATCGATGAGAGCGGACGTGTTCACATGGCTCACATGGATATCCACTACGGATACAGTGTTAACGGGGTAGCGGCACTCCACACTGAAATCTTGAAGAACTCTGAGTTGAAAGCCTTCTACGACCTTTACCCAGAAAAATTCAACAACAAAACAAACGGTATTACTTTCCGTCGTTGGCTCATGCATGCTAACCCACGATTGTCTCACTACTTGGATGAGATTCTTGGAGAAGGTTGGCACCATGAAGCAGATGAGCTTGAAAAACTCTTGTCTTATGAAGACAAAGCAGCTGTCAAAGAAAAATTGGAAAGCATCAAGGCTCACAACAAACGTAAATTGGCTCGTCACTTGAAAGAACACCAAGGTGTAGAAATCAATCCAAACTCTATCTTTGATATCCAAATCAAACGTCTTCACGAGTACAAACGTCAACAAATGAACGCTTTGTACGTGATCCACAAATACCTTGACATCAAAGCTGGTAACATCCCTGCTCGTCCAATCACAATTTTATTTGGTGGTAAAGCAGCTCCAGCCTACACAATCGCTCAAGACATTATCCACTTGATTCTTTGCATGTCAGAAGTGATTGCTAACGATCCAGCAGTAGCTCCACACTTGCAAGTTGTTATGGTTGAAAACTACAACGTTACTGCAGCAAGCTTCCTTATCCCAGCATGTGATATCTCAGAACAAATCTCACTTGCTTCTAAAGAAGCTTCAGGTACTGGTAACATGAAATTCATGTTGAACGGAGCTTTGACTCTTGGTACTATGGACGGAGCTAACGTGGAAATCGCTGAGTTGGTTGGCGACGAAAACATCTACATCTTTGGTGAAGATTCAGAAACTGTTATCGATCTTTACGCAAAAGCAGCTTACAAATCAAGCGAATTCTACGCTCGTGAAGCTATCAAACCATTGGTTGACTTCATCGTTAGCGATGCAGTTCTTGCAGCTGGAAACAAAGAGCGCTTGGAACGTCTTTACAATGAATTGATCAACAAAGACTGGTTCATGACTCTTCTTGACTTGGAAGACTACATCAAAGTGAAAGAGCAAATGCTTGCTGACTATGAAGACCGTGACGCATGGTTGGATAAAGTTATCGTTAACATTTCTAAAGCAGGATTCTTCTCATCTGACCGTACAATCGCTCAGTATAACGAAGATATCTGGCACTTGAACTAAGATACAAGTTTATACTAATACATTTTGTAAAAAAGCGAATTCCGATTGAAATTCGCTTTTTTAAATGCTGTGGATTTGGGTCAATTTTGTCTAAAAATAGGGAGATCCTAGATACAGTGAAGGCTTTAAATGCTGATTTTTACGGTCTTTCAGACTCATGATTAGAACACCTCATATTTCTTGTATTCGTTTACATAAAGCATTATAATATGATTGTAGGAAAGAAGGTGTTTTTATGTGGAAAAAATATTTTTCAAAATATAGATGGACTGATTTATTTTGGATTTTATTTATCATTTTGACCTGCCTCTATATAGGTAACCATGATTTGTTTCCTCTCAATCATCAAGAATTCTCTTTTCGTGGTAGCTTTTGGGGGTTGGTACTTGCCTTATATCAATTGCTGTTTATTGATAAGTTTGTAATTTCGAATCGAAAATAAATATGAGGTATATGCCTGACTGGCTGCTTTTAATATTGATTTTGGAGGAAGATTTTGTCTCTATTATTTATTATTTTAAATTTGTTTATTTTGTACAAGGTTTATTCTTTGAGACGGGAGAAATCGAAATATTTGATTTATACGGCCTATATCATATTTGGAATAAATGTAATATATGGTATTCAATGGTTATTAAGAGAACTGATTTCAAATATTTCCACTTAATATGTATGGAAACTATAACAAAATGCATAAGATTAAGGTTTTTGAGTACCTGTTCTTATGCGTTTTCGTAATATTGAAGATTTTCAGTAAGTTTTCTACTTTTGCGAAGTCTAGTTTACAATGTTTTCCCAACCAAAATCTCTGCTTCAATGGTAATCTCTGTCAGTTGGCTCCAGTCAATCTTGCTCTGGTCGACGTGAAAGAGGAGAGGAGTCATACTGAGTAGAGCTTGGAGCTGACCTGTTGTGATAGTCTTAGTCAGAGAGGCCGTTTGGCTAGATAGGATGGTAAAGTGTTCTTGGAAATGATTTTTGATATCTTGGTTGGAATAATCCTTGTTTGTCAGTTGGTCTTGTACCCTTTGGCGAATTTCTTTGAGGTGATTTTCCGTTGGGATGACCTTTATCAAGACGCCGTCTTTGGATAAAACGCGACGAAATTCTCCGTAATTGGCAGGGGAAAAGATATCAAGTAAGATATCCATGCTGGCGTCTTTTATAGGAAGACGAGCTAAGTCACCAACGAACCAATTGACTGCCCAGTTGGGTTCGCTCTTGGCAGCGATTTGGACAGAATCTTTGGAAATATCAAAGGCATAGAAGGTTTTGTCAGGATGCCTTTCTTGGAGTTTGCGAGAATAGAATCCTTCGCCACAGCCGATATCTAAAATTGTTTTGGCATTTTTTGAGTTTGAAAGTAAATCAGAGACGACCTCTAGAATAGCCTGATAAAATCCAGATTCTAGGATTTGTTGGCGGTTTTGAAAGTTTTCCTTGTCGTAGTTGGCAGATTGCTTGATTTGAGGTGCCAGATTGACATAGCCAAATTTAGCCAAGTCAAAAGAATGGCGATTGTTGCATTTGAGACTGCTCTCTACCAGAGTCAGATTTTCTTGGCAGATAGGACAGGCAAAGGCAGTAGCAGAAGCAAAACGCTGAAGTTTTGGTTTGAGATTTGTATTCATAGTTTAAGTGTATCAAAAGAGGCAAATGAAAGCAACTTTAGGAATAAGTAGATGGGAGATTCAGTAGAAATAAAACTAATTCTCCAATTTATAGAATGAAATTGCTTTTATATCTAAATTGCTATATAATAATGATAAGGAGGAAATAAGTATGTTAAAAGAAGTATTAACCGTCGCAAAAGTTGCGAAAAAATCATCACTCTTTTTGGGTGGTGTCGCATTTGGTACCCTTGGTTTGAAAATCTTGGCAAGTAAGGAAGCTAAAAAAGGTTATTCTAAAGCTTTGGCTAAGGCTTACAAGTTGAAAGACGGGCTAGATGCATCTGTTTCTGTTGTGAAACAACATGGAGATGATGTCTTGCAAGATGCCAAATATTTGTACGAGCAAGAGAAAAAAGAAGAGCAATTAGATAGCCTTATAGGAGAATAATATGTCTTTTAAAGTGCTACATAGAGGATACCAACATATCCGACTATCATCTTCTTTTTCACTCACCTTGGATATTCAAGACTATCTTCGTTCCTTGGCGAGAGATGAAAAGGGGATTGAGTCTATCCAGTTTTACATGGATCAACAGCACTTTACTCTACGCATAAAAGAAGGCTTTTCTGTATTAGATAATGCAGAAGCCTTTTTAAAAAGAATTGATAAAGGGAAAGTTTCTGAGTTGATGACTCTTCCCATTCGTAGAGAAGAGAGTGCTTATTCTATTGTTTCAGGTGCAGCGATTAAGCGTATACTTTTTCGTAGTTTTGTGCCGTATCCTATTCGTTATATATGGACTTGTTATCAGGCTTTGGGTTATATTAGAGAAGCCTATCAAACACTAGCGCGTAAGGAACTAACGATGGAGGTCTTGGACTGTTCGGCGATTTTATTGTCCTTGTTTATGAACCAATCCAAGACGGCTAGCAATATCATGTTTATGCTTGATTTGGGGAATCATTTAGATCAGTGGTCCTTGAAAAAAACGGCAACAGATTTAGAACAAAGCCTTCTTGCAAAAGAGAGCGACGTATTCTTAGTACAGGGCGATACGGTTGTTAGTATCAAGAGTTCCGATGTTCAAATAGGAGATGTCTTGGTCCTATCTCAAGGAAATGAAATTCTGTTTGATGGACAAGTAGTTTCAGGTTTAGGTATGGTCAACGAAAGTTCCTTGACGGGAGAGAGTTTTCCAGTTGAAAAAAGAGAATCTGATTTGGTTTGTGCAAATACAGTATTAGAAACTGGAGAGTTACGTATTCGTGTAACCGATAATCAGATGAACAGCCGGATTTTACAACTGATTGAGTTGATGAAGAAATCTGAAGAAAACAAGAAAACGAAACAACGCTATTTCATCAAGATGGCGGATAAAGTCGTCAAATATAATTTCTTGGGGGCTGGGCTGACTTACCTATTGACAGGTTCTTTTTCTAAGGCTATTTCTTTCCTATTGGTCGATTTCTCCTGCGCTTTGAAAATCTCTACTCCTGTAGCTTATTTGGCAGCTATCAAGGAGGGGTTGAACCGTGAAATGGTGATTAAGGATGGAGATGTTCTGGAGAAATATCTGGAAGTTGATACCTTCTTATTTGATAAGACTGGAACAATCACAACTAGTTATCCTATAGTTGAAAAGGTATTACCTTTTGGGGACTATAGTGAGGAAGATATTCTCAGAATCAGTGCCTGTCTTGAGGAACACATCTATCATCCTATCGCTAATGCCATCGTCAAGCAAGCTGAGATAGAGGGGATTGAACATGAGGAAATGCATGGGAAACTCCAATATATCGCAAGCAAGGGGATCAAATCTCATATAGATGGGCAACCAGTTCTTATTGGGAATTATGTCTTGATGCAGGATGAACAGATTCATATCAGTTCAGAACAAAATGCTTTAATTGAAGAGTACAAGAGTCACTACAATCTCTTGTTCTTAGCCTACCAGAATGAATTAATTGGAATGTTCTGCATTCATACTCCTTTGAGAAAAGAAGCAAAAGCGGCCCTGGAGAAACTTAAGGCACAAGGGAAAAAATTGATTCTGGCAACAGGGGACACCCTGGTTAGGACAGAGGAATTAGTCAAAGATTTGCCCTTTGATCAGGTCTATACAGACTTGAAACCTGATGGGAAATTTGAGTTAGTAGAGGAACTGCAGAAAGCAGGTCACACTATTTTGATGGTTGGAGATGGATTGAATGACTCAGCGGCTCTAACCCTATCAGATATCGGTGTGGTGATGAATGAGAGTGCAGATATTTCTAAGCAGATGAGTGATATCTTATTGTTAGATAATCGTTTGGATTTCTTCCAAGAGTTGGATTGGCTATCATCATCTTTGCAAACACTCATCAAGAAGAATATTCAAGATACCGTTGTCGTAAATAGTAGTTTGATTGGCTTTGGCTTGTTTAATTGGCTCAGCCCTTCAAATCTTTCTATCTTACATAATCTAACAACCTTACGCATAGTCCTGCGTAGCCTGTCTATTAAGGCTAGATAGATGTGGTTATCAACAACAAAAAGGAGTTACCTTTCTCGAGGTTAACTCCTTTTTTATAGGTAAATGTTGAACAGCTTAGTAAGTCAATACAAAGTATTTTTTCTTACCGCGACGAATAACAGTCAGTTCGTTCTCTAACTTATCTGCGTCACTCAAGACATAGTCAAGGTCTTGGATGCGGTCGCCGTTGATGTAGATAGCTCCGTTTTGGACGTCTTCACGGGCCTGGCGTTTTGAGTTAACTACACCAGATGAGACGAGCAGTTCCACGATATTGTGATTTTCATCTGCTTGAACTTGGTAGTTTGGTACTCCACAAAGTCCTTGTTTGAGCTCTTTAACAGAAAGATTTTTGATGTTTCCTGCAAAGAGTTGCTCAGTGATGTTGAGGGCTTCTTTGTAAGCTTCTTCGCCGTGAACAAGTGTGACGACTTCACGAGCCAAGACTTTTTGAGCCAAGCGTTCGTGTGGAGCAGCTTCAAATTGTTTACGGATTTCTTCAATCTCTTCAAGTGACAAGAAAGTAAAGATTTTCAAGAAGCGAACAGCGTCTGCATCCATGACATTCATCCAGAATTGGTACATTTCGTATGGAGAAGTCTTTTCAGGATTGAGCCAGACTGCGTTTCCTTCTGATTTACCAAATTTCTTACCAGTTGCATCGGTAATCAGTGGAACAGTGATTACGTGGCCAGTCTTGTCAGCCTTACGACGAAGCAATTCGGTACCAGCTGTCATATTTCCCCACTGGTCAGAACCACCGATTTGTAGCGTTACGTTGTGTTCTTGGTTAAGGACGAAGAAATCGTACCCTTGCATGATTTGGTAAGCGAACTCAGTGTAAGAAATCCCTGTTTCGATCCGTTTTTTCACAGATTCCTTGCTCATCATGTAGTTGACAGTGAAGTATTTTCCGATATCACGGAGGAAATCAATGAAGCTGATGCTGCCAAACCAGTCGTAGTTGTTGACCATGACAGCTTTATTTTCACCATTTTCAAAGTCAAGAAAACGAGAAAGTTGTCCTTGGATAGACTTGACCCAGCCATTTACTGTGTCTTTTGTTTGGAGACTACGCTCAGCATCTTTGAAGGACGGATCTCCGATGAGACCTGTAGCACCGCCAACGAGCGCATAAGGTTTGTGACCTGCTAGTTGCAAGCGACGACTTGTCAAGATTGCGACAAGGTGGCCTAGGTGAAGGCTGTCAGCAGTTGGATCGTAGCCAGTATAATAAGAAACTTGACCTTCTTCTAGGGCTTTACGCAAAGCTTCTTCATCAGTCGTTTGAAAAATCAAACCACGCTCTTTTAGCTCATCAAAAATGTGCATGTGTCTTTTCTCCTTTTTAAAATTATTGTTTCTAACTATTGTATCACAAACTTGGACAATAGCCTAGCAGAATAGGGAAGAAAGTGGCTATTTTATTGAAAGTTTCCCTTTTGTGGTATAATAAATAGAGTGAGGAAATCCATGCAAAATCAATTAAATGAATTAAAACGAAAAATGCTGGAATTTTTCCAGCAAAAACAAAAAAATAAAAAATCAGCTAGATCTGACAAGAAAGGCTCAAGTGCCGAGAAATCTAAATCCTTAGAGAAGCCAGCCATTTTTCCAGCTATTTTACTGAGTATAAAAGCCTTATTTAACTTACTCTTTGTACTCGGTTTTCTAGGAGGAATGTTGGGAGCTGGGATTGCTTTGGGGTACGGAGTGGCCTTATTTGACAAGGTTCGGGTGCCTCAGACAGAAGAATTGGTACATCAGGTCAAGGACATTTCTTCTATTTCAGAGATTACCTATGCGGATGGGACGGTGATTGCTTCCATAGAGAGTGATTTGTTGCGCACTTCTATCTCATCTGAGCAAATTTCGGAAAATCTGAAGAAGGCTATCATTGCGACGGAAGACGAACACTTTAAAGAACATAAGGGTGTAGTGCCCAAGGCGGTGATTCGTGCGACCTTGGGGAAATTTGTAGGTTTGGGTTCCTCAAGTGGGGGGTCAACCTTGACCCAGCAACTGGTTAAACAGCAGGTGGTTGGGGATGCACCGACTTTGGCTCGTAAGGCGACAGAGATTGTGGATGCTCTTGCCTTGGAACGCGCCATGAATAAGGATGAGATTTTAACGACTTATCTCAATGTGGCTCCGTTTGGCCGAAATAATAAGGGGCAGAATATTGCAGGAGCTCAGCAGGCAGCTGAGGGGATTTTCGGTGTAGATGCCAGCCAGTTGACTGTTCCTCAAGCAGCATTTTTAGCAGGGCTTCCACAGAGTCCCATTACCTATTCCCCTTATGAAAATACTGGGGAGTTGAAGAGTGATGAAGACTTAGAAATAGGCTTGAGACGGGCTAAGGCAGTTCTTTACAGTATGTATCGTACAGGTGCCTTAAGCAAAGACGAGTATTCTCAATATAAGGATTACAATCTTAAACAGGACTTTCTCCCTTCAGCTACAGTCACAGGTGTGTCACGAGGCTATTTATACTTTACAGCCTTGGCAGAAGCTCAGGAACGTATGTATGATTATCTAGCTCAGAGAGACAATGTCTCCGCCAAGGAGTTGAAAAATGAGGCAACCCAGAAGTTCTATCGCGATTTGGCAGCCAAGGAAATTGAAAATGGTGGTTATAAAATTACTACTACCATAGACCAGAAAATTCATGCTGCCATGCAAAGTGCGGTTGCTGACTATGGCTATCTTTTAGACGATGGAACAGGCCGTGTAGAAGTAGGGAATGTCCTGATGGACAACCAAACAGGTGCTATTCTAGGCTTTGTAGGTGGTCGTAATTATCAAGAAAATCAAAACAATCATGCCTTTGATACCAAGCGCTCACCAGCTTCTACTACCAAGCCTTTGCTGGCTTACGGTATTGCTATTGACCAGGGCTTGATGGGAAGCGAAACGATTCTATCTAACTATCCAACAAATTTTGCTAATGGCAATCCGATTATGTATGCTAATAGTAAGGGAACAGGAATGATGACCTTGGGAGAAGCTCTGAACTATTCATGGAATATCCCGGCTTACTGGACCTATCGTATGCTCCGTGAAAAGGGTGTTGATGTCAAGGGTTATATGGAAAAGATGGGTTACGAGATTCCTGAGTACGGTATTGAGAGCCTGCCAATGGGTGGTGGTATTGAAGTCACAGTTGCCCAGCATACTAATGGCTATCAGACCCTAGCAAATAATGGTCTATATCATAAAAAACATGTAATTTCTAAAATTGAAGCAGCAGATGGTAGAGTGGTGTATGAGTATCAGGATAAACCGGTTCAAGTCTATTCAAAAGCTACTGCGACGATTATGCAGGGCTTGTTGCGAGAAGTTCTATCCTCTCGTGTGACAACAACCTTCAAGACGAATCTGACTTCTTTAAATCCTACTCTGGCTAATGCAGATTGGATTGGGAAGACTGGTACAACCAACCAAGATGAAAATATGTGGCTCATGCTTTCGACGCCTAGATTAACTCTGGGTGGCTGGATTGGGCATGATGATAATCATTCACTGTCACGTAGAGCAGGTTATTCCAATAACTCTAATTACATGGCTCATCTGGTAAATGCGATTCAGCAAGCCTCCCCAAGCATTTGGGGGAACGAGCGCTTCGCTTTAGATCCTAGTGTCGTAAAATCCGAAGTCTTGAAATCAACAGGTCAAAAACCAGGGAAGGTTTCTGTTGAAGGAAAAGAGGTAGAGGTCACAGGTTCGACTGTTACCAGCTATTGGGCTAATAAGGCAGGAGCGCCAACGACCAGTTATCGCTTTGCTATTGGTGGAAGTGATGCGGATTATCAGAATGCTTGGTCTAGCATCGTGGGGAGTCTACCAACTCCATCAAGCTCCAGCAGTTCAAGTGGTAGTTCTAGCGATAGCAGTAACTCAAGTGCTACACGACCTTCTTCTTCAAGGACGAGACGATAAGTTCTATAAACTGTGCTAAATGAAGTGGCGAATCAATGGATTGCCACTTTTTTCTTTTTTCCTTTCGTGTTACAATAAAGGTATGAATCAGTATCAGAAAAAGATTATTAAAGGAACAATTTATTCGCTCCTATCCGGCTTAATATGGGGAATCTGTGGAATTTTAGGAGAATATTTCTTTACTCATTACCAGGTGTCTTCGGGCTGGATTACTTCTATGCGTTTGACACTAGCAGGAAGTCTTGTGCTCATTTGGTCAGCAATGCAATTAAAATCGCAAGTGCTAGATATTTGGCGAGATAAGAAAAATTACCTACCCTTTTTAGCCTATGCTATTTTGGGGATTTTTTCAGTTCAGTATTTTTTCTATCTCTGTGTAGAATACTCAAATGCAGCGACAGCGACTATTTTACAGTTTATCAGTCCAGTTTTTATCCTCTTTTACAATCGCTTAATTTATAAAAAACGAGCGTCGAAAAGTGCTATTTTCTATGTTTTGATTGCTATGCTGGGTGTTGGCTTGATGGCGACAAAGGGAGACCTCTCTCAGTTATCCATGACGCCACTAGCTCTTATAACAGGTCTGTTGAGTGCCATGGGTGTTATGTTTAATGTTATCTTGCCCCAACCTTTCGCGAAGCGTTATGGGTTTGTACCCACGGTTGGGTGGGGGATGATTCTGGCAGGTTTATTTAGCAATGTCCTCTCGCCAGTGTATCAGCTTTCCTTTACTCTTGATATTTGGAGTATCTTGATTTGCCTTATTATCGCTTTCTTCGGGACGGCTTTTGCCTTTTTCATTTCTATGAAGGCGGTGTCCTTGGTTTCTCCCCTGGTAGTTTCTGTTATCAGTGCCAGTGAACCTCTCTCTTCTGCTCTCTTGAGTGTTTTGTTTTTAGGATTGGTGGTGGATTGGTCTCTTCTTCTAGCTATGGCCCTGATTATTTTACCTATGATTTTCCTATCGATAGAAGAAGCGAAAGAAAGTAAATAAAAAGTCTTTTCTTAATTCTAAAAGTGTGCTATACTAGAATAGTCAATAAAACACGGGGAGATAGTTGTGAAGAGTGTTTTTAGGTTGTATCGGTAGGGGCTTGCTTTTACCGACAGCACGTTTTATCTCACATCCCTAAAAATCATACCTAAAAACAAACAAAAAGGCTTCAAATTTGAGGCCTTTTTTGGTAGAATAGGTATCATTAAAATGAACTAGGAGGCGCTTATGACTGCTACAAAAATGAACGCTCAAGAAATTATCCAATTTATCGCCAATGCTGAAAAGAAAACCAGTGTTAAAGTAACCTTTGAAGGACAACTTGCAACTGCTGTGCCAAGCTCTGTTGTCAAACTAGGGAATGTCCTATTTGGAGACTGGAAGGACGTTGCTCCTCTTCTCGAAGGTTTGGTAGAAAATCAAGACTATGTTGTTGAGCAAGATGCTCGTAATTCAGCAGTTCCTTTGCTAGACAAACGTGCTATCAACGCTCGTATCGAGCCAGGTGCGATTATCCGTGACCAGGTTGAAATTGGTGACAACGCTGTTATCATGATGGGAGCGGTTATCAATATCGGTGCTGAAATTGGTGCAGGAACTATGATTGACATGGGGGCTATCCTTGGTGGCCGTGCCATCGTTGGGAAAAACAGCCACGTTGGTGCAGGTGCAGTTTTGGCAGGTGTGATTGAGCCAGCTAGCGCAGAACCAGTCCGTGTTGGAGACAATGTTCTTATCGGTGCTAATGCAGTGGTTATTGAAGGAGTTCAAATCGGTAGTGGTTCAGTTGTCGCAGCAGGAGCTATTGTTACCCAAGATGTCCCAGAAAACGTGGTGGTAGCAGGTGTTCCAGCTCGTATCATCAAAGAGATTGATGCCCAAACCCAACAAAAAACAGCGCTAGAGGATGCGCTTCGTACCTTATAATTGTAAAAGTAATAAAGAGGCGGAACCCTTCTTCCAGCCTCTTTCTGCTATATCGGAGGATAGATAGATGTTAGATTTGATTCAGACTAGACGAGATTTGCACCAGATTCCAGAGATTGGCTTGGAGGAGTTCAAGACTCAGGCTTATTTGCTGGATGTGATTGAGAAATTGACTGCGGGCAAGAATTTTGTCCAAGTTCGAACTTGGCGGACAGGTATTTTGGTTTACTTGCAGGGAAGTCAGCCAGAGCGGACTATTGGTTGGAGAACAGATATTGATGGTCTGCCGATCATCGAGCAAACAGGCCTTCCTTTCGTCTCTCAGCACCAAGGTCGTATGCACGCTTGTGGCCATGATTTCCACATGACTATTGCCTTAGGCTGTCTTGAGCGAGCCCTTGAGGAGCAACCAAAGAACAATCTGCTCTTTTTGCTTCAGCCTGCTGAAGAAAATGAAGCTGGTGGCATGCTCATGTATGAGGATGGCGCTTTTGGAGACTGGTTGCCAGACCAGTTTTATGGCCTCCATGTTCGGCCAGATTTGAAAGTCGGCCAGATTGCGACCAATACTCATACACTTTTTGCAGGGACTTGCGAGGTGAAGATTCGTTTTAAAGGTAAAGGAGGACATGCAGCATTTCCGCATGAAGCCAATGACGCTTTGGTGGCGGCTAGTTACTTTGTGACCCAGGTGCAGTCAGTTGTCAGCCGCAATGTCAACCCAATCGAGGGAGCAGTGGTGACCTTTGGTGTTTTCCAAGCTGGAACAACAAACAATGTTATCACAGACACAGCCTTTTTGCATGGAACTATTCGGGCCTTGACACAGGACATGAGTCTCTTGGTGCAAAAGAGGGTCAAAACAGTTGCAGAAGGAGTTGCAGCTGCCTTCGATATGGAAGTCGAAGTGGAACTCAAACAAGGGGGTTACCTGCCTGTTGAGAATAATCCAGTCTTGGCGCGTGAACTGATGGACTTCTTTGAAGAAAAAGAGGGGATTGAGTTAATTGATATTGAACCTGCTATGACAGGTGAAGACTTTGGTTATCTCCTTTCGAAGGTTGATGGTGTTATGTTCTGGCTTGGTATCGATAGTCCCTACGCCCTTCATCACCCTCAGATGAGTCCTAAGGAAGAAGCATTAGCTATTGGGGTGGATGCGGTCTCTAGTTTCCTGAAAAAGAAGGCGGCAGAGTAGAGGGCTTGTCTATGAAAGCAGAATTACGCAAGCAAGTCTTGCAAGAAATGAAGGCTTTACCTCTAGAGCAAAAACAGGCTATGGATCAAGCTTTAACGGATCAATTTTTGAAACATCCCTTCTACCAAGAAGCTAAGGTCATCGCAACCTACCTCTCTTTTCCTCATGAGTTTCAAACGCAGGAACTGATCGAGCAGGCTCTGAAGGATGGCAAGAAGGTTCTGATACCTAAAACATATCCCAGGGGTCGCATGGACTTTGTGGTCTATAATCCGCAACAACTGGTCAAAACTTCCTTTGGCTTACTGGAACCACAGGGAGATTTGGAAGTGGTGGATGCCTCTCAGATTGATTTGATTCATGTTCCAGGGTTAGCTTTTACGACAAAGGGCTATCGGATTGGCTATGGTGGAGGTTATTATGACCGCTATCTGAAACATTTTCCTGGTCATACTTTGAGTACGGTTTATCCTTGTCAAATTCAGGACTTTATCCCTGAAAATCATGATATTCCTGTTGAGGAGGTTCTGATTGATGAAGGAAATCTTTGATAGACGTTACCCTGTGACGAGTTTCTTCCTCTTAGTGACGGCCTTGGTATTTCTACTAATGTTGGTGACCACAGGAGGAAACTTTTACAGGGCAGATACTCTATTTCGATTTGGAGCCATGTACGGGCCTGCCATTCGCCTCTTTCCTGAGCAGATTTGGCGTCTCTTCTCTGCCATCTTTGTTCATATTGGGTGGGAACATTTCATTGTTAATATGCTTTCGCTCTATTATCTTGGTAGGCAAGTAGAGGAAATTTTCGGATCCAAGAAGTTTTGCTTTCTCTATCTTTTATCTGGAATGATGGGCAATCTCTTTGTTTTTGTATTTAGTCCCAAATCCTTAGCAGCAGGAGCCTCGACTTCTCTCTATGGGCTATTTTCCGCGATTATCATTCTTCGCTATGCCACTCGCAACCCCTATATCCAACATCTAGGACAGTCTTATCTGACACTTTTTATGGTTAACATTATTGGAAGTGTTCTGATTCCAGGAATCAGTCTAGCAGGCCATATCGGAGGTGCAGTCGGTGGCGCATTTCTAGCAGTTATCTTTCCAGTTAGAGGAGAAAGACGGATGTATAGCGCTAGTCAGAGACTGGTAGCGTTAGTGTTGTTCGTAGGACTCGCAGCCTTGCTTCTCTACAAGGGAATGGGATGAAAATTTATGTAATGAAAAAAAGATAAGGTATTTTTGAACCTTATCTTTTTATGTTATTCCTTCTCAGCCAATTCTTTTCCCAGTTGGATGAGGTAATTTTTCAAGGCATCTTTGACTTGTGGGTGCTTGAGGGCGTAGTCAATAGATGTTTTCATAAATCCAAACTTATCCCCAACGTCGTAACGAGCTCCTGTAAATTCACGGGCAAAAACACGCTGTGTTTTATTAAGCGTATCGATAGCATCGGTAAGTTGGATTTCATTTCCAGCACCAGGAGCTTGCTTTTCGAGGATATCAAAAATTTCCGGTGTCAGAAGATAGCGACCGATGATTGCCAAATCACTTGGTGCATCTTCGGGAGCTGGTTTTTCTACGAAAGTTTCAACGCTATAGAGTCCATTACTTCCTTCGCCCTGAGGAGCGATAACCCCGTATGATGAAACGTCTTCATGTGGTACAGGCATGACAGCAATGGTTGATGCGTGTGTCTTTTCGTAATCATTCATCAGTTGTTTTGTCAAAGGAACGGCATTCTCATTTGTGATGTCCATAAGGTCGTCACCCAGCATAACAACGAAGGGCTCATTCCCTACAAAAGCTTTGGCTTGTAAGACAGCATCTCCAAGACCACGAGGGTGAGTTTGGCGAATGAAATGGAGGCGCATACCAGTTGCTTCATCTACCAATTTTAACAAATCCGTTTTGCCTTTTTCCTTAAGGTTGTACTCAAGCTCAAAGTTTGAGTCAAAGTGATCCTCAATAGAACGTTTTGACTTACCAGTGACAACCAGAATATCTTCAATACCTGATTTAAGAGCTTCTTCTACGATAAACTGGATAGTTGGTTTGTCTACAATTGGCAACATTTCTTTGGCAAGGGCCTTGGTTGCCGGTAAAAATCGAGTCCCGAGTCCAGCGGCAGGGATGATTGCTTTTCTAACTTTTGATGACATAAGAATCCTTTCTTTAGAGGGTTAAGACCACTCATTTTCTGCTTTAAATTCATTGTTCATGATGTCATAAATGGCATCTTTGATATTGGTTCCGTGGTAAATAACTTGGTAAATGGCTTGTGTAATCGGCATATAGACTCCAAGTTCTTGCGCTAGTTCATAGGCTGCTCGAGTCGTTGAAATTCCTTCAATCACCATGCCCATATTAGCTTCTATATCATCTAGGGATTCTCCTCGTCCGAGAGCATCTCCAGCTCTCCAGTTACGAGAGTGGATGGAGGTTCCCGTTACGATCAAATCTCCCACACCAGATAAGCCACTATAGGTCAATGGACTGGCCCCGAGTGCTACCCCTAGGCGAGTAATTTCTGCCAAGCCTCGAGCGATGATGGCTGCCTTGGCATTGTCACCAAATCCCAGACCATGTAAAGCTCCGGCACCGACAGCAATAATATTTTTAAGAGCACCAGCAGTTTCAACTCCAATAATATCCGTATTGGTATAAAGTCGGAAGTAGTGATTACTAAAGAGTTCTTGCACGTATTGAGCTGTTTGTAAATCTTTAGAAGCAGCAGTGATTAAAGTCAGATCACGTACAATGGTTTCTTCCGCATGACTAGGTCCTGAAACAACGACGATATCACTGCGGAGATGTTCAGGAATTTCTTCTTCAAGGATGGTTGATAATCGTTTATGACTATCAGGCTCTAATCCCTTTGAAGCGTGCATGATGATAGCCTTATGATCCAAGGTTTCTGCAACTTGCTGGGCAACAAGTCGCGTCACTTTTGTTGGGACAACAAACAAAATCGCATCTACATCTTTCAGTGTCTCTGCTAAGTCAGTGTAGGCATTGATTTTCTCATCTAGAACGACATCTTTAAAGTAGTGCTTGTTAGTATGATAGGTATTAATTTCATTGATTTGTTCGGGAAGGTTTCCCCAAATACGTACCTCGTGTCCATTGTCATTTAAGACTTGTGAAAGGGCAGTTCCCCAAGAACCAGGCCCCAAGACGGCGACGGTTTGTTTTTTCATGTTTTTCTCCTTGATAGAGTTCTCTCTTTTATTTTATCACATTCTAGGGGATTTTGCACTTGCATTGCTGGGGGAGTGGTAGCTTTGTTACTTGAAAAATACATAAAAAACCGAGACGAAGTATTAAACTCTTAGTCTCGGTTTTGATATTTCTTAAAGAATAGCTCGGTTTATTTCAATTGATCTGTAATGTCTTTTGACAGCAACATTCCCAGATGATAAGTTTTATTGATGTAAGCAATGACATCATTGATATTTTCAGTCGTTTGAATTTTCTCTTTGATATCAGTCCTAAATGTTTCATCCTTCAAAAGTTGTTCTTGGTAGAGCCTTTGCAGTCTCTCCTTTTCGTACTTATTGAGCAGAAAAAGGAATACCAAGCTAATTACAACGAGGACATAAGCATATTGACTCATAGAATATCTCCCTGTATGATAAAGAAATAGTAGTGAGTAGATTGAATTAGTCAATTCAAAGTAGCAGAACAAGTCAGCAAAACTTGATAAGATTTTTGATAGACTTCTAAACCTAATTACGTATAAGATTTGGTCTTAGTTACTTAGACTGCTTTACAATCAAGTAATTAAAAGATTACGACATGAACCAAACCAAATCGATATTATTGGGTTAGATGAATTAGTAAAGCGTTTAGACAAGTATCTCTAATTACGACGTAAAGAAACATAAATCGATAATATTTATGTTTCTTTACTAGTGAAGCGCCTAGCCAAATCTCCGACAGGATTTGGTCTTAATTACTTAGACTGCTTTTTAATCAAGTAACTTGAAGATTACGACATGAACCAAACCAAATCGATATTATTTGGTTTGGTGAATTAGTGAAGCGTTTAGGCAATTCGCCATATAGCGATTGCCGTCAAGAGACTAGGAACTTTAGTTCCAGTCTCTTGTAACGATTTACATCTTCTCTGGCGCTTCTACTCCAAGCAAGCGAAGGGCTTCTTTGAGAACAATTGCAGTTGCGTAGCTGAGGGCTAGACGGCTGTCGCGTTCTGGGGTTTCATCCAAGATGCGCGTATGTGCATAGTATTTGTTAAAGGCTTGAGCTAGGCTAATTGCAAATTTAGCAATGATAGAAGGTTCAAAGTTATCCGCCGCACGGTTAATAATACGTGGGAAGTCTTGGATGAGTTTGATGATTTCCCAGCTTTCAGCATCATTCAAGCTATAGTTGCCAGCTGTTTCTGGTTTGAAGTCTGCTTTGCGCAAGATAGATTGGATACGAGCGTAAGCATATTGAACGTAAGGTCCAGTTTCACCCTCGAAGGATACCATAGCCTCTAAGTCGAAGTCGTATCCATTTGTACGGTCGGTCTTGAGGTCATAGAACTTAATGGCTCCTACCCCGACAGCATGCGCTACCTGGTCTTTGTTTTCCAATTCAGGGTTTTTAGCTTCGATTTGGGCCTTGGCACGGCTAACTGCCTCTGCAACTGTAGGTTCTAGTAAGATGACATTCCCTTTACGAGTAGAGAGTTTCTTCCCTTCTTTTGTAACCAAACCAAAAGGAACGTGAGTAATGTCGTTACTCCAGTCGTAGCCCATCTCTTGTAAGACAGCTTTGAGTTGTTTAAAGTGGGCAGATTGTTCTTGGCCAACGACGTAGATAGATTTAGCAAATTGGTATTCGTTTTTACGGTAAAGAGCTGCAGCCAAGTCACGTGTGATATAGAGAGTTGCACCATCTGATTTCTTGATAAGGGCTGGATGTTCAATTCCATATTTCTCAAGATTCACAACTTGGGCACCTTCTGATTCAACAAGAAGGCCTTTTTCAGAAAGAATGTCTACAACTGCATCCATCTTATCGTTGTAGAAGGCTTCTCCATTGTAGCTGTCAAATTCGACTTGTAATTCATTGTAAAGACGGTTAAATTCCACCAAACTTTCATCACGGAACCATTGCCAAAGTGCGAGAGCTTCCTCGTCTCCATTTTCAAGTTTACGGAACCATTCGCGTGCTTCTTCATCCAAGCTAGGGTCATTTTCAGCCTCAGCATTGATGCGGACATAGAGTTTAAGAAGTTCATCGATTGGATGAGCTTTTACAGCTTCTTCGTCGCCCCATTTTTTGTAGGCAACAATCAACATCCCAAACTGTTTACCCCAGTCTCCCAAATGGTTGACCTTGACCGTTTGATAACCGATTTTTTGGAAAATATGTGACAAGCTATCTCCGATAACAGTTGAGCGTAGGTGACCAATAGAAAATGGTTTAGCGATATTGGGACTAGACATGTCGATAACAACATTTTCTTGTTTACCAATAGTTTGGTCAGCATAGTGTTCTTTTTCAGTGATAACCGCTTGCAACACTTGAGCAGAAATGGCAGATTTATCAAGGAAAAAGTTGACGTAAGGTCCTGTTGCAACAACCTTTTCAAAGGCTTGGCTATTAATTTTTTCAGCCAGTTCAGCCGCAATCATTTGAGGTGCTTTACGTTCGACTTTTGCAAGAGAAAAAGCAGGAAAAGCAATGTCTCCCATTTCTGAGTTTTTAGGGGTTTCCAGTAAATTTAAAATAGCCTCTTGGTCCAGGCTATCAATGATGCTAGCCAATTCGCTAGCAATCAATTCTTTTGTATTCATTAAGAGCTCCTTTTTGGACTTTTCTACTATTTTATCACAATTTTAAAGAAAGAAGAAAAAATTTTTGAAATCTCCTATTTTTTTGGTATAATATAGTTATAAAAATAGTTATAAATATTCACATAAGAGGATTTTATGAGAAAAAGAGATCGTCATCAGTTAATAAAAAAAATGATTACTGAGGAGAAATTAAGTACACAAAAAGAAATTCAAGATCGGTTGGAGGCACACAATGTCTTTGTGACTCAGACCACCTTGTCTCGTGATTTGCGCGAAATCGGCTTGACCAAGGTCAAGAAAAATGATATGGTGTATTATGTACTAGCAAATGAGACAGAAAAGATTGATTTGGTGGAATTTTTGTCTCATCATTTAGAAGGTGTTGCAAGAGCAGAGTTTACCTTGGTACTTCATACCAAACTGGGAGAAGCCTCTGTTTTGGCAAATATTGTAGATGCAAACAAGGATGAATGGATTTTAGGAACAGTTGCTGGTGCCAATACCTTATTGGTCATTTGTCGAGACCAGCACGTTGCCAAACTCATGGAAGATCGTTTGCTAGATTTGATGAAAGATAAGTAAGGTCTTGGGAGTTGCTCTCAAGACTTATTTTTGACAAGGAGAGACGGAAAATGGCGACAGAAAAGCTATCACCCGGCATGCAACAGTATGTGGATATTAAAAAGCAATATCCAGATGCTTTTTTGCTCTTTCGTATGGGTGATTTTTATGAATTATTTTATGAGGATGCGGTCAATGCTGCGCAGATTCTGGAAATTTCCTTAACGAGTCGCAACAAGAATGCCGACAATCCGATTCCTATGGCGGGTGTTCCCTATCATTCTGCCCAACAGTACATTGATGTCTTGATTGAGCAGGGTTATAAGGTGGCTATCGCAGAGCAGATGGAAGATCCTAAACAAGCAGTTGGGGTTGTGAAACGAGAGGTTGTTCAGGTCATTACGCCAGGGACAGTGGTCGATAGCAGTAAGCCAGACAGTCAGAATAATTTTTTGGTTGCCATAGACCGCGAAGGCAATCAATTTGGCCTAGCTTATATGGACTTGGTGACAGGTGATTTTTATGTGACAGGTCTTTTGGATTTCACGCTAGTTTGTGGGGAAATCCGCAATCTCAAGGCGCGCGAAGTAGTGTTGGGTTATGACTTGTCTGAGGAAGAGGAACAAATCCTTAGTCGTCAGATGAATCTGGTACTTTCCTATGAAAAAGAAGGCTTTGAAGACATTCATTTACTGGATTCACGATTGGCATCTGTGGAGCAAGAGGCATCTAGTAAATTGCTACAGTATGTTCATCGGACTCAGATGAGGGAATTGAACCACCTCAAACCTGTTATCCGCTATGAAATCAAGGATTTCTTGCAGATGGATTATGCGACCAAGGCTAGTCTGGATTTGGTTGAGAATGCTCGTTCGGGCAAGAAGCAAGGCAGTCTTTTCTGGCTTTTGGATGAAACCAAGACGGCTATGGGAATGCGTCTCTTGCGGTCTTGGATCCATCGTCCCTTGATTGATAAGGAACGAATCGTCCAACGTCAAGAAGTGGTGCAGGTCTTTCTCGACCATTTCTTTGAGCGTAGTGATTTGACAGACAGTCTCAAGGGTGTTTATGACATTGAACGCTTGGCTAGTCGGGTTTCTTTTGGCAAAACCAATCCCAAGGATCTCTTGCAGTTGGCGACTACCTTGTCTAGTGTGCCACGAATTCGTGCGATTTTAGAAGGTATGGAGCAACCTGCTCTAGCCTATCTCATCGCACAACTGGATGGAATCCCTGAGTTGGAGAGTTTGATTAGCGCAGCGATTGCTCCTGAAGCTCCTCATGTGATTACAGATGGGGGAATTATCCAGACTGGATTTGATGAGACTTTAGACAAGTACCGTCGTGTTCTCAGAGAAGGGACTGGTTGGATTGCTGAGATTGAGGCTAAGGAACGCGAAAACTCTGGTATCAGCACGCTTAAGATTGACTACAATAAAAAGGATGGCTACTATTTCCATGTGACCAATTCACAACTGGGAAATGTGCCTGCTCACTTTTTCCGCAAGGCAACGCTGAAAAACTCAGAACGCTTTGGGACTGAGGAATTGGCCCGTATCGAGGGAGATATGCTGGAGGCGCGTGAAAAGTCAGCTAACCTAGAGTATGAAATTTTTATGCGCATTCGTGAAGAGGTCAGCAAGTATATCCAGCGTTTGCAGGCTCTAGCCCAAGGAATTGCGACAGTTGATGTCTTGCAGAGTCTGGCGGTTGTGGCTGAAACCCAGCATTTGATTCGACCTGAATTCGGAGATGATTCGCGAATTGATATCCAGAAAGGGCGCCATGCTGTCGTTGAAAAGGTCATGGGGGCTCAGACCTATATTCCCAATACGATTCAGATGGCAGAAGATACCAGTATTCAACTAATTACAGGGCCAAACATGAGCGGGAAATCTACCTACATGCGTCAGTTAGCCATGACGGCGGTTATGGCCCAGATGGGTTCTTATGTGCCAGCAGAAAGCGCCCATTTACCGATTTTTGATGCGATTTTTACCCGTATCGGAGCAGCCGATGACTTGGTTTCAGGTCAATCAACCTTCATGGTGGAGATGATGGAGGCCAACAATGCCATTTCGCATGCAACAAAGAATTCCTTGATTCTCTTTGATGAGTTAGGTCGTGGAACTGCAACTTATGATGGTATGGCTCTTGCTCAGTCTATCATCGAATACATTCATGAGCATATCGGAGCCAAGACCCTCTTTGCGACCCACTACCATGAGTTGACTAGCCTAGAGTCCAGCCTGGAACACTTGGTCAATGTCCACGTGGCAACCTTAGAGCAGGATGGGCAGGTCACCTTCCTTCACAAGATCGAACCAGGGCCAGCTGATAAATCCTACGGTATTCATGTTGCTAAGATTGCCGGTTTGCCAGCAGACCTTCTAGCAAGGGCGGATAAGATTTTGACACAACTGGAGAGTCAAGGGGGAGAAAGTCCAAGTCTGATGAGACAAACAAGTGCTGTCACAGAACAGATTTCACTCTTTGATACGACTGAAGAACATCCTATCCTAGCAGAATTAGCTAAGCTGGATGTTTACAATATGACACCTATGCAGGCTATGAATGTCTTAGTTGAGTTAAAACAGAAACTATAAAACCAAGACTCACTAGTTAATCTAGCTGTATTAAGGAGACTTCTTTGACAATCCCCCACTTTTTTGCTAGAATAACATCACACAAACAGAATGAGAAGGAGCTGACACATTGTCGCTCCCTTTTGTCTATTTTTTAAGGAGAAAGTATGCTGATTCAGAAAATAAAAACCTACAAGTGGCAGGCCGTGGCTTCGCTCCTGATGACAGGCTTGATGGTTGCTAGTTCACTTTTGCAACCGCGTTATTTGCAGGAAGTCTTAGACGCCCTCCTTGCTGGAAAATATGAAGCTATTTATAGTATCGGGGCTTGGTTGATTGGTGTGGCCGTGGTTGGTCTAGTTGCTGGTGGTCTCAATGTTGTCCTTGCAGCCTATATTGCCCAAGGAGTTTCATCCGACCTTCGGGAGGACGCCTTCCGTAAAATCCAAACCTTTTCTTATGCCAATATTGAACAATTTAATGCGGGAAATCTAGTCGTTCGAATGACAAATGATATCAACCAGATTCAGAACGTCGTCATGATGACCTTTCAAATTCTTTTCAGACTTCCTCTCTTGTTCATCGGTTCGTTTATTCTGGCAGTTCAAACCTTACCTTCTCTGTGGTGGGTGATTGTTCTCATGGTAATCTTAATTTTTGGCTTGACTGCCGTCATGATGGGAATGATGGGGCCTCGTTTTGCCAAGTTTCAAACCCTTCTTGAGCGCATCAATGCTATTGCCAAGGAAAATCTGCGTGGTGTTCGAGTGGTCAAGTCCTTTGTCCAAGAAAAAGAGCAGTTTGCTAAGTTTACGGAGGTTTCAGACGAGCTTCTTGGTCAAAACCTTTACATTGGTTATGCCTTTTCAGTAGTGGAACCTTTCATGATGTTGGTCGGTTATGGGGCGGTATTTCTCTCTATTTGGCTGGTTGCTGGGATGGTTCAGTCGGATCCGTCAGTTGTTGGCTCCATTGCTTCCTTTGTCAATTACCTAAGCCAGATTATCTTTACCATTGTCATGGTTGGATTTTTGGGAAATTCTGTCAGTCGTGCTATGATTTCCATGCGTCGTATTCGAGAAATTCTTGACGCAGAGCCAGCCATGACCTTCAAGGATGTCCCAGATGAAGAGTTAGTCGGAAGTCTTAGCTTTGAAAATGTAACCTTTACCTATCCAATGGACAAGGAACCGATGCTGAAAGATGTGAGCTTTACTATTGAACCTGGTCAAATGGTTGGTGTCGTTGGAGCGACTGGTGCAGGAAAATCAACCTTGGCTCAATTGATTCCACGTCTCTTTGACCCACAGGAAGGGGCCATCAAAATTGGAGGCAAGGATATTCGAGAAGTGAGTGAAGGAACCCTGCGTAAAACAGTTTCTATCGTTCTTCAACGTGCTATTCTTTTCAGTGGAACGATTGCAGATAACTTGAGACAGGGTAAGGGAGATGCTACTCTATTTGAAATGGAGCGCGCAGCCAATATTGCCCAAGCCAGTGAATTCATTCATCGTATGGAGAAAACCTTTGAAAGTCCAGTTGAGGAACGAGGAACCAACTTCTCAGGTGGGCAAAAGCAAAGGATGTCGATTGCGCGTGGGATTGTCAGCAATCCACGTATTCTGATTTTTGACGATTCGACCTCGGCTTTGGATGCCAAGTCAGAGCGCCTAGTTCAAGAAGCCTTGAATAAGGATTTGAAGGGAACAACAACCATTATCATCGCGCAAAAGATTAGCTCGGTTGTCCATGCAGACAAGATCTTGGTGCTGGATCAAGGACGATTGATTGGTCAAGGCACGCATGCAGACTTGGTTGCCAACAATGCCGTTTACCGTGAAATCTATGAAACACAGAAAGGAAAGGAGGAGTAAAATGAAGACAGTTCAATTTTTTTGGAATTATTTTAAAGTCTATAAGCTATCATTTGTAGTTGTTATCCTGATGATTGTTCTGGCGACTCTTGCCCAAGCCCTCTTTCCGGTATTTTCTGGACAAGCAGTAACGCAGCTAGCTAATTTAGTTCAAGCTTATCAAGATGGCAATCCAGAACTTGTTTGGCAAAGTCTATCAGGAATCATGGTCAATCTTGGTCTGCTGGTTTTGGTTTTATTTATTTCTAGTGTGATATACATGTGTCTCATGACGCGCGTGATTGCAGAGTCGACCAATGAGATGCGCAAAGGCCTCTTTGGTAAGCTTGCTCGCTTGACGGTTTCTTTCTTTGACCGCCGGCAGGATGGCGATATCTTGTCTCGTTTTACCAGTGATTTGGATAATATCCTCCAAGCCTTTAATGAAAGTCTGGTTCAGGTCATGAGCAATATTGTTTTATACATTGGTCTGATTCTTGTCATGTTTTCGAGGAATGTGACGCTGGCTCTCATCACCATTGCCAGCACACCAGTAGCCTTCCTCATGCTGATTTTCATCGTAAAAATGGCACGCAAATATACCAATCTCCAGCAAAAAGAGGTAGGAAAGCTCAACGCCTATATGGATGAGAGTATCTCAGGCCAAAAAGCCGTGATTGTGCAAGGAATTCAAGAGGATATGATGGCAGGATTTCTTGAGCAAAATGAGCGCGTGCGCAAGGCAACCTTTAAAGGAAGAATGTTCTCAGGAATTCTTTTCCCTGTCATGAATGGCATGAGTCTGGTTAATACAGCCATCGTCATCTTTGCTGGTTCAGCTGTACTTTTGAATGATAAGTCTATTGAAACAAGTACAGCCCTAGGTTTGATTGTTATGTTTGCCCAATTTTCACAGCAGTACTACCAGCCTATTATCCAAGTTGCGGCTAGTTGGGGAAGCCTTCAGTTAGCCTTTACGGGGGCTGAACGGATTCAGGAAATGTTTGACGCAGAGGAAGAAATTCGACCTGAAAAGGCTCCAACCTTCACTCAGTTGCAAGAAGGTGTTGAAATTAGTCATATTGATTTTTCATACTTGCCTGATAAACCTATTTTGAAAGATGTCAGCATTTCTGCCCCTAAAGGCCAGATGACAGCAGTTGTTGGGCCGACAGGGTCAGGGAAAACGACTATTATGAATCTTATCAATCGCTTTTATGATGTTGATGCTGGTGGTATTTATTTTGACGGCAAAGACATCCGTGACTATGATTTAGATAGTCTCAGAAGCAAGGTGGGAATTGTCTTGCAGGATTCGGTCTTGTTTAGTGGAACGATTCGAGACAATATCCGTTTTGGTGTGCCAGATGCTAGTCAAGAAATGGTTGAGGTAGCAGCCAAGGCAACCCACATTCACGACTATATCGAAAGCTTACCTGATAAATACGATACTCTTATAGATGATGATCAGAGCATCTTCTCAACAGGACAGAAACAATTGATTTCTATCGCTCGAACCCTGATGACAGATCCAGAAGTTCTTATTCTAGATGAAGCCACTTCAAACGTAGATACGGTGACAGAAAGCAAGATTCAGCATGCCATGGAGGCAGTTGTAGCAGGCAGAACCAGTTTTGTTATTGCCCATCGTTTGAAGACCATCCTTAATGCAGACCAGATTATTGTCCTTAAAGATGGAGAGGTCATTGAACGTGGTAACCACCATGAACTCTTGAAGCTAGGTGGATTCTATTCAGAACTCTATCACAATCAATTTGTTTTCGAATAAGAAAGAAGTTGTCCTATGTGGGCAGCTTTTTCTTGTCCATAAAAAATTTTTATCACAGCCTTAAAAAAAACATATTAGACGAAAGTCATTTTGAGTGATATGATAGGACTATCGTTATACTCAATGAAAATCAAAGAGCAAACTAGGAAGCTAGTCGCAAGCTGTACTTGAGTACGGTAAGGCGACGCTGACGTGGTTTGAAGAGATTTTCGAAGAGTATTAATATTCGAAAGGAGAGACATCATGGCTAGAACGGTTGTAGGAGTTGCTGCAAATCTATGTCCCGTAGACGCAGAAGGCAAAAACATTCATTCATCTGTATCTTGTAGATTCGCAGAGAGCATTCGTCAAGTCGGTGGTCTCCCTTTAGTCATTCCTGTTGGTGATGAGTCAGTTGTACGCGATTATGTAGAAATGATAGATAAACTTATCTTGACAGGCGGCCAAAATGTCCACCCTCAGTTTTATGGAGAGAAAAAGACCATCGAGAGCGATGATTACAATCTAGTACGTGATGAGTTTGAACTAGCTCTCTTGAAAGAAGCGCTCCGTCAGAATAAACCAATTATGGCAATCTGTCGCG
Organism: Streptococcus sp. 20925_1_24; assembly: GCF_041432335.1. Classification (GTDB taxonomy): domain Bacteria; phylum Bacillota; class Bacilli; order Lactobacillales; family Streptococcaceae; genus Streptococcus; species Streptococcus mitis_BM. Next base: position 48,483 of record NZ_JAPVZM010000016.1, read on the forward strand.
GTGTTCAACTTGTCAATGTTGCCTTTGGTGGAACACTCAATCAAGAAATCGAAGGTCACTGGCAAGGCCTACCTTTCGGAACATCTCACTCTATTGAGACAGTGGAGGGAAGCGTGGTGGCTAAGCTATTTGGGAAAGAAAGTCAGGTCAACTCCGTCCATCGTCAAAGCATTAAAGATTTGGCACCTAATTTCCGTGTAACTGCTATTGATCCAAGAGACCAGACCATCGAAGCGATTGAGTCTATCGATGAGCACCGCATTATCGGTTTGCAGTGGCATCCAGAGTTTCTGGTTAATGAAGAGAATGGTAATTTAGAATTATTTGAGTATTTATTGAATGAACTCTAACGACTGGGACATCTGGTCGTTCTTTCTTTTATTTTTTCAAAATTTTTGGAATGTGGGATTTTTACGCAAACGTTTGAATTCTGATAAAAATTGGAGAAATTCGACAAAAAAACTTGAAAAAAACGAAGGTAAGCGTTATGATAGAAAAGAAGAAATATTGGAGGAATAACATGTCACATATTAAATTTGATTATTCAAAAGTTTTAGACAAATTTGTTGCACCACATGAAGTGGAATACATGCAATCACAAGTAACAGCAGCAGATGAATTGATCCGTAAAGGAACTGGTGCTGGTAGCGACTTTTTAGGATGGTTGGACCTTCCTGAAAACTACGACCGTGAAGAATTTGACCGTATCTTGAAAGCTGCTGAGCAAATCAAATCAGACAGCGATGTCTTGGTTGTAATCGGTATCGGTGGATCTTACCTTGGTGCCAAAGCAGCAATCGACTTCTTGAACCACCACTTTGCTAACTTGCAAACAAAAGAAGAACGCAAAGCTCCACAAATCCTTTACGCAGGAAACTCAATCTCATCTACTTACCTTGCTGACTTGGTAGAGTATGTTGCAGACAAAGACTTCTCAGTAAACGTGATTTCTAAATCAGGTACAACAACTGAACCAGCGATTGCTTTCCGTGTCTTCAAAGAACTCTTGGTTAAGAAATACGGTCAAGAAGAAGCCAACAAACGTATCTATGCAACAACTGACCGCCAAAAAGGTGCTGTTAAGGTTGAAGCAGATGCTAACGGTTGGGAAACATTTGTTGTTCCAGATGACATTGGTGGACGCTTCTCAGTCTTGACAGCTGTTGGTTTGCTTCCAATCGCAGCATCAGGAGCTGACATCAAAGCCCTTATGGAAGGTGCTAACGCAGCTCGCAAAGACTACACTTCAGATAAAATCTCTGAAAACGAAGCTTACCAATACGCAGCAGTTCGTAACATCCTTTACCGTAAAGGCTATGCAACTGAGATCTTGGTAAACTACGAGCCATCACTTCAATACTTCTCAGAGTGGTGGAAACAATTGGCTGGTGAATCAGAAGGAAAAGACCAAAAAGGTATCTACCCAACTTCAGCCAACTTCTCAACTGACTTGCACTCACTTGGTCAATTTATCCAAGAAGGAACTCGTATCATGTTTGAAACAGTTGTCCGTGTTGACAAACCTCGTAAGAACGTGATTATCCCTAGCTTGGAAGAAGATCTTGATGGACTTGGTTACCTTCAAGGAAAAGACGTTGACTTTGTAAACAAAAAAGCGACTGACGGTGTTCTTCTTGCCCACACAGATGGTGATGTACCAAACATGTACGTGACTCTTCCAGAGCAAGACGCTTTCACTCTTGGTTACACAATCTACTTCTTCGAATTGGCTATTGCTCTTTCAGGTTACTTGAATGCTATCAACCCATTTGACCAACCAGGTGTTGAAGCTTACAAACGTAACATGTTTGCTCTTCTTGGAAAACCAGGATTTGAAGAATTGAGCAAAGAACTTAACGCACGTCTATAATAGAAGAAAAGAGTGGTTTGTCCACTCTTTTTACTCTCTTTATCCATAGAAATTGGACTCAGCCAAGACTTGTGATATAATATAGAGAGCAAAAAGGCAGACGCCTAGAGACTTTATAGGAGAAACTATGTCAAAAGATATCCGCGTACGTTACGCACCAAGTCCAACAGGACTACTACACATCGGGAATGCCCGTACAGCATTGTTTAACTACTTGTATGCACGCCATCATGGTGGAACATTTATCATTCGTATCGAAGATACTGACCGTAAACGTCATGTCGAGGATGGTGAACGTTCACAACTTGAAAACCTTCGCTGGTTAGGTATGGATTGGGATGAAAGCCCAGAAACACATGAAAATTACCGCCAGTCTGAGCGTTTGGACTTGTATCAAAAATACATCGACCAACTGTTAGCTGAAGGAAAAGCCTACAAATCTTACGTTACAGAAGAAGAGTTGGCAGCTGAACGCGAACGCCAAGAAGCAGCTGGCGAAACACCACGCTACATCAATGAATACCTTGGTATGAGTGAAGAAGAAAAAGCAGCTTACATCGCAGAACGTGAAGCAGCAGGGATCATTCCAACTGTTCGCTTGGCGGTCAATGAGTCAGGTATCTACAAGTGGCATGATATGGTCAAAGGTGATATCGAATTTGAAGGTGGTAATATCGGTGGTGACTGGGTTATCCAAAAGAAAGACGGTTACCCAACTTACAACTTTGCTGTTGTCGTCGATGACCATGATATGCAAATCTCTCACGTAATTCGTGGAGACGACCACATTGCTAATACACCGAAACAGCTTATGGTCTATGAAGCACTTGGTTGGGAAGCTCCAGAGTTTGGTCATATGACCTTGATTATCAACTCTGAAACTGGGAAAAAATTGTCTAAACGCGATACCAACACCCTTCAGTTTATCGAAGACTACCGTAAAAAAGGTTACCTTCCAGAAGCAGTCTTTAACTTTATTGCTCTTCTTGGTTGGAACCCAGGCGGTGAAGATGAAATCTTCTCTCGTGAAGAACTCATTAAACTTTTCGATGAAAACCGCCTGAGCAAGTCTCCAGCAGCCTTTGATCAGAAGAAACTCGACTGGATGAGCAATGACTATATCAAGAATGCAGACCTAGAAACTATCTTTGAAATGGCAAAACCATTCTTAGAGGAAGCGGGCCGTTTAACTGACAAGGCTGAAAAATTAGTTGAGCTCTATAAACCACAAATGAAATCAGTAGATGAGATTATCCCATTGACAGATCTTTTCTTCTCAGATTTCCCAGAATTGACCGAAGCAGAGCGTGAAGTCATGGCGGGAGAAACAGTCCCAACAGTTCTTGAAGCCTTCAAAGCAAAACTTGAAGCGATGACAGATGATGAATTTGTAACAGAAAATATCTTCCCACAAATCAAAGCTGTTCAAAAAGAAACAGGTATTAAAGGGAAAAATCTTTTCATGCCTATTCGTATCGCAGTTTCAGGTGAAATGCATGGACCAGAATTGCCAGATACAATCTTCTTGTTAGGCCGTGAAAAATCAATCCAGCATATCGAAAATATGTTAAAAGAAATCTCTAAATAAGAAGGATGCAATAATGGACATCTGGGAAAAGATGTACGAAGAAGCACAGAAGCTATACGATCCACATGAAGTATCTGATTTTGTTTACGCTAACCATGTTGTGGCCGCAGTAGAAGCAGAAGATGGACAAATATTTACAGGATTCTGTATGGAGGGAACCTGTGGTGTTTTCCATCTCTGCGCAGAGCGGGCAGCACTCTTTAATATGTACCAATTTTCAGGACAAACTAAGGTTAAGAAAGTATTAGCCTTTCGAGACAAACCACCTTATGGTGGAAGTTCAGGAATGCCCTGTGGAGCTTGTAGAGAATTCCTTTTAGAGCTGAATGCTGAAAATAAAGATGCAGAATTCATGATGGACTATGATACAAGAAAAACAGTTAAAGTCTCAGAACTAATGCCCTATTGGTGGGGAGAAGAACGTGCTTCTAAGTTTAATGAACAATAGAAGAGTCAGTACAATTCTGGCTCTTTTTACTATAATTTGAAAAACTGTACTTGAAAAGAATTGAAAAATTGTAAAAAGTTA
>NZ_JAPVZM010000017.1:0-43141 GCF_041432335.1 Streptococcus sp. 20925_1_24
TTAAGCGGGTGTAGTTTAGTGGTAAAACTACAGCCTTCCAAGCTGTTGTCGCGAGTTCGATTCTCGTCACCCGCTTTGAACTTTGTTCTTTGTACCAAGTTTTTAACTTGGGCGCGTAGCTCAGGTGGTTAGAGCGCACGCCTGATAAGCGTGAGGTCGGTGGTTCGAGTCCACTCGTGCCCATAGTATTTAGTCCATTACTAGAGAATTGAAACATTATCTTTTCACTAAGAGGACACGGGTTTGTTCCCGTATAAACTATTTTGGAGGATTACCCAAGTCCGGCTGAAGGGAACGGTCTTGAAAACCGTCAGGCGTGTAAAAGCGTGCGTGGGTTCGAATCCCACATCCTCCTTTTGTATTAACGCGGGATGGAGCAGCTCGGTAGCTCGTCGGGCTCATAACCCGAAGGTCGTAGGTTCAAATCCTGCTCCCGCAATAAGGCTCGGTAGCTCAGTTGGTAGAGCAATGGATTGAAGCTCCATGTGTCGGCGGTTCGATTCCGTCTCGCGCCATTTATATATTTTGGAAGGGTAGCGAAGAGGCTAAACGCGGCGGACTGTAAATCCGCTCCTTCGGGTTCGGGGGTTCGAATCCCTCCCCTTCCATTTTACGGGCATAGTTTAAAGGTAGAACTAAGGTCTCCAAAACCTTCAGTGTGGGTTCAATTCCTACTGCCCGTGTTAATAGAATTATGGCGGGTGTGGTGAAGTGGTTAACACACCAGATTGTGGCTCTGGCATGCGTGGGTTCGATCCCCATCACTCGCCTATTTTATATTATTGGGGTATAGCCAAGCGGTAAGGCAAGGGACTTTGACTCCCTCATGCGTTGGTTCGAATCCAGCTACCCCAGTTACTATTTGCCGGCGTGGCGGAATTGGCAGACGCGCTGGACTCAAAATCCAGTGTCCGCAAGGACGTGCCGGTTCGACCCCGGCCGCCGGTATAGTATAGAGTTAAGGAACGTTGTAAATCTTCGTTCCTTTTTTATATTATTTTTGGTATAATGATAGTTATTCAAATTTTATTTAGATTATGAAAGTGTAGGGAAGTATGTCTCGTTCTATCGATTTATTAAAACATCGGTATTTGAAAAATATTAAAGAAAATCCTAAATTGTTTATTGGAGTTGAGCTGGAATATCCTGTTGCAAATTTAGAAGGGGATGCTACAAATGTTGAAGTTATCAAATACTTATTCCGATATTTAGTTTCTTCTTTGGATTTTACTATCGAAAAGTTTGATGATTTTGGGAATCCTATCCAGTTAGTAGATCCAGTAAGTCAAGATGCAATTTTATTTGAAGTTTCCTATACTACGATTGAGTTTGCATTTGGTAAGGCTAAAACGATTCAAGAAATCGAAAATCGTTTCAACAATTATCTGGATGTGATTCAGAAAAAGTTAGCTGAATCAAACCATGCTATTGTTGGCTGCGGCATTCATCCTGACTGGGATAAAAATGAGAATAGTCCAGTTGCTTACTCACGGTATCGCATGTTGATGGACTATTTAAATTTGAGTAGAAATGTGACAGAATCAGACTTACATCAATTCCCTGACTATGGAGCTTTTATCTGCGGGAGTCAGGTTCAGCTGGATGTTTCAAAGTTTAACTTCTTACGGGTGATTAATGCTTTTTCTCAAATTGAAACGGCTAAGGCTTATTTATTTGCAAATTCTGAGTTTTCTGGTGCAGATTGGGATACGAAAATTTCAAGGGATATTTTCTGGGAAGAATCTATGCATGGTATCTATTCAGAGAATGTTGGGGTCAATGCTAGACTCTTTAAAGATGAGGATGATTTTTTTGATTATCTAGATCATTCTGCAATTTTTACTGCGGAACGTGATGGGCAAACCTATTATTTTTATCCGATTCAGGCAAGAGACTATCTGGCGACACCTGAAATCCAAGCATTTGATCTTAATGGGGATGAGGTTCTTATTTACCCTCAAGAGAAAGACTTTGAAACTCATCGTAGTTACCAGTACCAGGACTTAACGACTCGGGGAACAGTTGAATTTCGTAGTGTGTGTACTCAACCTCTAGATAGAACCTTCGCTTCAGCAGCTTTTCACTTGGGATTGTTGGTTAATTTAGATAAGTTAGAAGCTTACTTAGAAACAGCACCTTTCTTTAAAGAATTTGGGAGAAATTATAAGTTTTTAAGACGGCAATTTTCTAAGAAAAAGCTTACAGATGAGGAAGAAACTGCGATTATGGAATTTTCTAAAGACTTACTCCTGCTAGCTGAGGAAGGACTGGAGATGAGAAATAAGCAAGAAATGACCTATTTACAGCCTTTGCAAGAAGAATTGAGCCTATAATTTTTCTTATAAAGCGAGAATTTTCTAAAAAATCATGATATAATAGAAGAGACTATAGATAAAGGATAGAGAGTAATGACATTAGTTTATCAATCAACGCGTGATGCTAACAATACAGTAACTGCCAGCCAAGCTATTTTACAAGGTTTGGCGTCGGACGGGGGTTTGTTTACACCGGTCACTTATCCAAAGGTAGATTTGGACTTTGACAAATTGAAAGATGCTTCTTACCAGAAAGTTGCTAAGCTAGTTTTCTCAGCATTTTTAGATGACTTTACAGCTGAGGAGTTGGACTACTGTATCAACAATGCCTACGATAGCAAATTTGATACTCCAGCTATCGCGCCATTAGTGAAATTATATGGACAATATAACTTGGAACTGTTCCATGGTTCAACGATTGCCTTTAAGGATATGGCCTTGTCTATCTTGCCATACTTTATGACAACAGCTGCTAAGAAACATGGTTTGGAGAACAAGATTGTCATCTTGACAGCGACATCTGGTGATACTGGAAAAGCTGCTATGGCAGGCTTTGCTGATGTTCCTGGCACTGAGATTATCGTCTTTTATCCAAAGGATGGTGTCAGCAAGGTACAAGAGTTGCAAATGACCACTCAGACTGGTGACAATACTCATGTTATCGCCATTGATGGTAACTTTGACGATGCCCAAACAAATGTGAAGCACATGTTTAACGACGTGGCTCTTCGTGAAAAATTAGCGGCCAACAAGTTGCAATTTTCATCAGCTAACTCTATGAATATCGGTCGTTTGGTGCCACAGATTGTTTATTATGTTTATGCCTATGCCCAATTGGTCAAGACTGGTGAGATTGTGTCTGGTGATAAGGTCAACTTCACAGTGCCGACTGGAAACTTTGGAAATATCTTGGCTGCCTTTTATGCCAAACAAATCGGTCTCCCAGTTGGTAAATTGATCTGTGCTTCAAATGATAACAATGTTTTGACAGACTTCTTCAAGACACGTGTTTACGATAAGAAACGTGAGTTTAAGGTAACAACTAGCCCATCTATGGATATCTTGGTATCTTCAAACTTGGAGCGTTTGATTTTCCATCTTTTGGGGAATGATGCGGTTAAGACAGCTGAACTTATGAACGCCTTGAACACGCAAGGACAATATGAGTTGACAGACTTTGATTCAGAGATTCTTGAACTATTTGCAGCTGAATATGCGACTGAGGAAGAAACAGCGACAGAAATTAAGCGTGTTTATGAGTCAGACTCTTATATCGAGGATCCACATACAGCGGTTGCTTCGGCAGTTTATAAGAAATACCAAGAGGCTACTGGCGATGCGACTAAGACAGTGATTGCTTCAACAGCGAGTCCATACAAGTTCCCAGTGGTTGCCGTAGAAGCTGTGACAGGGAAAGTAGGTTTGACTGACTTTGAAGCCTTGGCTCAATTACATGAAATCTCAGGAGTGGCTGTACCACCTGCAGTTGATGGGCTTGAGACTGCTCCTGTTCGTCATAAGACGACAGTGGCAGCCACTGACATGCAAGCAGCGGTTGAGGCTTATCTAGGGCTTTAAGATAGAGGGAGTAAACTCGGTTGGGAAATCAACTGAGTTTCTTTTAATCAGGAGGAAAGATTGTTTAAGAAAAATAAAGACATTCTTAATATTGCCTTGCCAGCTATGGGAGAAAACTTTTTGCAAATGCTCATGGGGATGGTGGACAGTTATTTAGTTGCTCATTTAGGATTGATAGCTATTTCAGGTGTATCAGTAGCTGGCAATATTATCACGATTTATCAGGCGATTTTCATAGCTCTGGGATCTGCTATTTCCAGTGTTATTTCAAAAAGTTTGGGACAGAAAGACCAGTCGAAGTTGGTCTATCATGTGACTGAGGCCTTGAAGATTACCTTAATATTAAGTTTCCTTTTAGGATCTTTGTCCATCTTCGCTGGGCAAGAGATGATAGAACTTTTGGGGACGGAGAGAGATGTAGCTGAGAGTGGTGGACTCTATCTATCTTTGGTAGGCGGATCAATTGTTCTCTTAGGTTTAATGACTAGTCTGGGAGCCTTGATTCGTGCAACGCATAATCCACGTTTGCCCCTTTATGTTAGTTTTTTATCCAATGCCTTGAATATTCTTTTTTCAAGTCTAGCTATTTTTGTTTTGGATATGGGGATAGCTGGTGTTGCTTGGGGGACTATTCTGTCTCGTTTGGTTGGTCTTGTGATTTTATGGTCGCAATTAAAGTTGCCTTTTGAGAAACCGACTTTTGGTTTAGATAAGGAACTATTGACCTTGGCTTTGCCAGCAGCTGGAGAGCGGCTTATGATGCGGGCTGGTGATGTCCTTATCATTGCCTTGGTTGTTTCTTTTGGGACAGAGGCAGTGGCTGGAAATGCAATCGGAGAAGTCTTGACCCAGTTTAACTACATGCCTGCTTTTGGAGTTGCTACGGCAACGGTCATGCTGGTAGCTCGAGCAGTTGGAGAGGATGATTGGAAAAGAGTAGCTAGTTTGAGCAAGCAAACCTTTTGGCTTTCTCTGCTTCTCATGTTGCCCTTGACGATTAGTGTCTATGCCTTAGGAATACCACTGACTCATCTCTATACGACTGATCCTCTAGCGGTGGAGGCTAGTGTTCTAGTGACTCTTTTCTCACTTTTAGGGACTCCTATGACGACGGGAACAGTCATCTATACGGCTGTTTGGCAGGGCTTGGGGAATGCTCGGCTTCCCTTTTATGCGACAAGTATAGGGATGTGGTGTATCCGCATTGGGACAGCCTATCTGATGGGGATTGTTCTTGGTTGGGGCTTGCCTGGTATTTGGGCTGGAACCCTTTTGGATAATGGTTTTCGTTGGTTATTTCTACGCTACCGTTACCAGCATTATATGAGCTTGAAAGGATAGGAAATGCAAAAATTAGCTTTTATTTGGGATTTAGACGGAACTTTATTGGACTCTTACGAAGCGATTTTGTCAGGGATTGAGGAGACCTTTGGCCAATTTGCTATTCCTTATGATAAGGAGAAGGTGAGAGAGTTTATCCTCAAGTATTCTGTACAGGATTTGCTTGTGGAGGTGGCAGAAGAGAGAAAACTGGATGTGAAAGTGCTAAATCAGGTGCGTGCCCAGAGTCTGTCTGAGAAGAATGCTCAGGTAGTCTTGATGCCAGGTGCGCGTGAGGTGCTAGCTTGGGCAGACCAAGCAGGAATTCAGCAGTTTGTTTATACTCATAAGGGAGACAATGCTTTTGCTATTCTAAGAGACCTGGGTTTGGAATCTTATTTTACAGAGATTTTAACCAGTCAGAGTGGCTTTGCGCGCAAGCCAAGTCCAGAAGCGGCTACCTATCTGATAGACAAGTATCAGTTGAATCTTGATAATACTTATTATATAGGGGATCGAACTTTGGATGTGGAATTTGCCCAGAATAGTGGGATTCAAAGTATCAATTTTTTAGAGTCAACTTATGAAGGCAATCACAGGATTCAAGCCTTAGCAGATATTTCCCGTATTTTTGAGGCTGAGCGATAAAAAGATTGTGTCAATTTTGTGACAGTGACCTAACAAACTATTTCAACTAATCGAGTTTGTTACAAGGGATAGACAGTTTTATTAAATAGGCCCGAGAGGGCTTTTTTTCTGCATTTTTTGTGTTATCATAGACAGGTACTCATTTGAAAGGAATTTGAAAGAATGAAGAAAAGAATATTATTAGCCTCAACAGTAGCCTTGTCATTTGCCCCAGTATTGGCAACCCAAGCAGAAGAAGTTCTTTGGACTGCACGTAGTGTTGAACAAATCCAAAATGATTTGACTAAAACGGACAACAAAACAAGTTATACCGTTCAGTATGGTGATACCTTGAGCACAATTGCAGAAGCCTTGGGTGTAGATATCACAGTTCTTGCGAATTTGAATAAAATCACCAATATGGACCTGATTTTCCCAGAAACCGTTTTGACAACGACTGTCAATGAAGCAGAAGAAGTAACAGAAGTTGAAATCCAAACTCCTCGAGCAGCTTCTAGTGAGGAAGTGACAACTGCGACAGCAGATTTGACAACCAATCAAGTGACCGTTGATGCTCAAACTGTTCAGGTTGCAGATCTTTCTCAACCGATTGCAGAAGATCCAAAAGCGGTAGAAACTACAAGAACAAAAGAAGTGGCATCAAGTTCAGAAGTTGCAGAGACAGTTACTACTGCAGAAGAAGTCGCGCCATCTACAGGAAATTCTGTTTCAGAGAAGCAAATAGCCGAAACAAGCAATGCAGTTGCAGAAGCAGCTCCTCAGGCAACGACTCCAGCTGAGAAAGAGGAAACACAAGCAAGCCCTCAGGCTGAGTCAACAGTGGAAACAACTACAACTCCAGTAGAAGAAAAAGCAATAGAAACAACTGCAACAAGTTTAGAAGAAGTAAAAGAAGTAGCATCAAGTGAAGCTACACCAGCAGTTTCTACTTATCAACTAGAAGAGAAGAAAACAGTTTCAACAACTTACGCGGCTCCAGCAGCGCCCGATTATGCTGGACTTGCGGTAGCGAAATCTGAAAATGCAGGCCTTCAACCACAAACAGCTGCCTTTAAAGAAGAAATTGCTAACTTGTTTGGCATCACATCCTTTAGTGGTTACCGTCCAGGAGACAGTGGAGATCACGGAAAAGGTTTGGCTATCGACTTCATGGTACCAGAAAGCTCAGAACTAGGGGATAAGCTTGCGGAATACGCTATTCAAAACATGGCCAGCCGTGGAATTAGTTACATTATCTGGAAACAACGTTTCTATGCTCCATTCGATAGCAAATATGGACCAGCTAATACTTGGAACCCAATGCCAGACCGTGGTAGTGTGACAGAAAACCACTATGACCACGTTCACGTTTCAATGAATGGATAAACCAGACTTGGTAATATCATTTTGACGAATGAGATCTAGCTTTCGTGATAGGAAGCGAGTCTCGTTCGTTTTTTCTTTGTCATACTCTTCGAAAATCTCTTCAAACCACGTCAGTTTTATCTGCAATCTCAAAGCTGTGCTTTGAGCAACCTACGGATAGCTTCCTAGTTTGCTCTTTGATTTTCATTGAGTATCAATATGGATGGAAAATGGAAGTTACCATTTTGTAATGATTGAAGCAACATTCTTGCAATTTATTTTACTTTGTATTATATTTGATTAGTCAACTATTGATAAGTCAACAGAAAGAAGGAAGAAATGTTAGAGATTCAAGATTTACTTTATCAACTCCGCTTGTCTGAGCAAGCGAGCACGCAATTGTTTGAAAAAAGACTTGGGATTAGTTTGACACGGTATCAGATTTTATTATTTTTGTTGAAGCATTCCCCTTGTAATCAAATAGCGGTTCAGGAGCGTTTGAAGATTGATCAGGCCGCCTTGACACGACATTTCAAAATTCTGGAAAAGGAAGGTTTGGTGGAGCGTCATCGTAATCCTGAAAATCAGCGAGAAGTGTTGGTAGAGGCTACGAAGTATGCCAAGGAGCAGTTAGTGGTGAATCCTCCTCTGAAGCATATCAAGGTTAAAGAAGCGATGGAAAGTATCTTAACAGAGTCTGAAAGAACAGAACTCAGCCGTTTATTAAATAAATTGGTTTTGGGTATTGAGAATATAGAGATCTAAGGAGAAATAGATGTCAATTATTACAATCATTTTAGCAACGATCGTTGCTTTGGAGCATTTTTACATTTTTTATTTGGAAAGTATTGCAACGCAATCAGATGCGACTAGTCGTGTCTTTAACATGGACAAGGAAGAACTGGCTCGTCCGTCAGTAAGTTCATTGTTTAAAAATCAAGGGATTTATAATGCTTTGTTAGGAGTCTTTCTCTTGTATGGAATTTATTTCTCACAGAATTTAGAAATTGTGACTATTTTTGTTTTATTTGTGATTGGTGCTGCGGCTTATGGCTCTCTCACAGCAGATAAGAAAATTATTTTGAAGCAAGGTGGACCAGCTATTTTGGCCTTGATTAGTATTTTACTCTTTAAATAAGTTCAAAGGTCAATCTTAGTCTTTCTAGTCCTTTTCACTCCAGAAGAAGAGAAATATGTTATACTTGTTTTTAAGAAAAAAGTCTCATTGAATTAGTTTTGAGGAGTTAGAAATGAAAGTATTAGTGACAGGTTTTGAGCCCTTTGGAGGGGAAAAGGTCAATCCAGCTTTGGAGGCCATTAAAGGTTTGCCATCTGAAATCCATGGCGCTGAGGTCAGCTGGCTAGAAGTACCAACAGTCTTTCACAAATCGGCCCAAGTATTGGAAGAAGAGATGAGTCGTTATCAACCTGACTTTGTCCTTTGTATCGGCCAAGCTGGTGGAAGATCTAGCTTGACGCCTGAACGAGTGGCCATTAACCAAGACGATGCACGCATTCCTGATAATGATGGTAACCAACCGATTGACCTTCCTATTCGCCCGGATGGTGCTTCGGCCTACTTTAGTAATTTGCCGATTAAAGCGATGGTTCAAGCTATAAAAAAAGAGGGATTGCCGGCCTCTGTTTCCAATACGGCAGGGACTTTTGTCTGCAATCATTTGATGTATCAGGCCCTCTATTTGGTAGAAAAGAAATTTCCACATGTTAAGGCAGGTTTTATGCATATTCCTTATATGATGGAACAGGTGGTGAATCGACCGACTACCCCAGCTATGAGTTTAGTGGATATTAGGCGAGGGATAGAAGCGGCAATCGGCGCCATTATCGAACATGGAGATCAGGACCTCAAGTTGGTAGGCGGAGAAACTCATTGATAGAAAAAAGCTTGAGGGAACAACCTTCAAGCTTTTGGACGTTTTCGAGCCAGTACTGCTCGGTAGAAAATTATTTTATTGATTTGAATGTAGGGTAGGAGTGAAAAACTAGCAATTCCAAAGGTAATCCAATTGAGGAAATACCAAGGAAGGAGTTGTAGGTCTAGAATAAAGCGCTGAATTTTGTAACCTTTCATTAAGAAACGGCTGGTTTTAAGGATTTGTCCTGGTTTGGCTTGTCCTAAGTCTAGGGTGTCACAGAGGAGAAATTCTACCTGCGAATAGGCATAGTATTGTGGAATATAGAGACTATTTCCGACAATCATCAAGAGGATACTTGCTAGAAAATAGAGACCAAAGGTCATGAGGAAACGCTCCGTTTCAACTGACGAGAGATCCAGATTGGGAAATTCAGGATGGATTGCAACGAATTTCTTTGCTAGAAAGCTACTGTAAAAAAGGAGGTAAATCCCAAGCAAACTAGGAATGCTCCATAAGAAGAGATAGAAACGTTTGAGAAGTAGAGTCAAAAAGGTTTGTGAAAAGTGTACTTCGTTAAAGAGAGTAAGACTATTTTTGACGGATAGTTCTGTATCTGGATTCTTGATGAGTTTTAGGGTTGTATAGACTGAACTGGTTAGAAGAATAGCTCCGATAAAGGAGACTAATAGTGGAAAAAGGTAGGCTTGGAATACATGGCCAAACACGCTTACAAAGGGTTGTTCTAAAACACTCTCGTTGATGCGCTCTAAGGGATTGAGGAAGCCAGACAAGATGACCAGTATACTAGGTAAGAGATAGACGAGAAAGAGGCGGGGATTTTCAGATTGAAATTGTCTAGCCTGCAGACGAACGGTTTTTAAATCAATTTTTGGGTATTTCATTCTCTCATTATACCATAAATAGTACATAGCTTGCTAATCATTTGAAATCAGTGGGTTTCTAGCGTGTTAAGTAAAAGTGAATACGAAATTGAATACGACACTACTTTTAGCTGGAGCGGATGAAATCCATGAGCTGATTAACGACTTCAACACGTTGATTATCGTTGATGTGGGTATACATATCAAGGGTAGTTTGAACATTATTATGACCTAATCTGTCCGAAATAATTTTGGCTGTAATACCAGCTTCAAATAGGAGAGAAGCGTGCGTATGTCTAAACCCGTGAGGCGAAATTTTTTTAAGATTATTGTGTTTACGAAAGAATCTTAAAAGTTTCACTTTCATAGTTGCAGCTAAAAGCCATCCCCCGCCATTGTTCGTAAAAATATAATTCGAATCATGCTTATAAGGCACACCAGCCTGGAAATATTCTTTTATTTGCTGACGTTTCCAGAGTTTTAATACATTCAGCGTTTCATAGTCTAAAGTGATAATCCTCTTACTTCTTTTGGATTTGTTGTTCAGGAGCCAAACTGTGCCAGTTTGAACCGTCGAAGAGACAAAGCTCTACTTGATATTCTTCGCAGAGTTTAGCGAGTGTCATAGTTCTCCTTCGTTATTTATAAACATCTCTGCGGTGGGCGATTTCCACGGCTAGGGCGACTAGTTTATCGTCTTGGATATCACAGATGATACGGTAATTCTCTACTCTGTATCGCCAGTAACCTGCAAGGTTGGCTTTTAGTGCTTTTCCGTGTTGTCGTGGATTGGTCGTGTTTTCAATATTTTTAGCAAGCCAGGATAGGATTTGTTTTCTTGTTGGGGTATCTAGTTTTTTAAGTTGCTTGAGAGCCTTTTTATCAATATCTAGCCGATACATTAAGCAATATCCTCTCGAGTTAGTCCTAGTTCATCCAAGACCTCATCCATGGTATAAGTAACTGGGTCGGCTAAATACTCCATATAGGCTTGGTCGGCTGCTCGTGCGTCTTCGATATCTTCCATGAGTGCCATGAAGTCGTCAAAATCCATGGTCGTTGTATCGATACCGTGTTTGTTTAAGTAGTCCGTGATGTAGGAATTTTTTTCTGTGAAGTTGATAGTGATAGTCATTAGCGTTCTCCTTTGCTTTTGAAGTGGGCGGATAGGACGGATGTAATGAAGTCGATATCATCTTCATTTAGTGGTTTCCCGTCAAATAACATGGTGTTGGCTGCTGCTTTGCGTAAGTCTATGATTTGTCCGTTTACTTGAGCAAATTCATCACTCCCAGCGATAGCAGGGGTATCTGTTCGTCCGAGCAGGTAGTCGGTGGATACATTGAAGTAGTCAGCGATTTCTGAAATTCTTTCAGTGGATGGTTTTGAATTTTTTAGATTATAAATAGTATTCTTACTGTACCCAAGTTTTTCTTCCAATGAATTTATTGAAAATCCTTGCTTTTTGGCAAGTTCTTTAATTCTGTCAAATGTCTGAAACATTGATTTGTCAACCTTTCTGAGAATATGACAAAAACATTTAATATTTCTCATTAAAAAATAGAAAAGTTGATTCGAGGCATTATAATAGTTTTTGTAAGTTAATGAGTTAGTAAAAAACGAAGTCAAAACTTATCTAAAAATAAATAGCTTTGGCGAGCGAATAAGTTGATAGATGTAATGTTTTATCAAGTTTTTAATTATGCTTTCATTTTAATGATATACATTAAATTTGTCAAGCATTATACACCATAGTTCGTGACAGTTCCGGCTTTTTTTGATAAAATCATACAGTATGCCCTTGGGCACAAAGTATGAACTGGGACTGTCTTTCCCAGCTTCGGAGGTAAAAAATGTCAGATTCACCAATCAAATATCGTTTGATTAAGAAAGAAAAACACACGGGAGCTCGTCTGGGAGAAATCATCACTCCCCACGGTACCTTCCCGACACCTATGTTTATGCCAGTTGGGACACAAGCCACTGTCAAAACTCAGTCGCCTGAAGAATTGAAGGAGATGGGTTCGGGAATTATCCTGTCAAACACTTATCATCTCTGGCTTCGTCCAGGAGATGAACTCATCGCACGCGCAGGTGGACTTCATAAGTTCATGAATTGGGATCAGCCAATTTTGACGGATAGTGGTGGTTTCCAGGTTTATTCCTTAGCAGATAGCCGTAATATCACAGAAGAAGGAGTAACCTTTAAAAACCATCTCAATGGTTCCAAGATGTTCTTATCGCCAGAAAAAGCCATCTCTATTCAGAATAATCTAGGTTCAGACATCATGATGTCCTTTGACGAATGTCCTCAGTTTTATCAACCATATGACTACGTTAAGAAATCAATCGAGCGTACCAGTCGTTGGGCTGAGCGTGGTTTGAAGGCTCATCGTCGTCCGCATGACCAAGGGTTGTTTGGGATTGTGCAGGGGGCGGGATTTGAAGACTTGCGTCGCCAATCAGCTCACGACCTTGTCAGCATGGACTTTCCAGGTTACTCTATCGGTGGTTTGGCGGTGGGAGAAACCCACGAAGAGATGAATGCCGTATTGGACTTCACAACCCAACTGCTACCTGAAAATAAACCTCGCTATTTGATGGGGGTGGGAGCGCCAGATAGCTTGATTGATGGAGTGATTCGTGGGGTAGATATGTTTGACTGTGTCTTGCCGACTCGTATCGCTCGTAATGGTACTTGTATGACCAGTCAGGGACGTTTGGTTGTCAAAAATGCCCAGTTTGCTGAGGACTTTACACCACTGGATCCTGAGTGTGATTGCTATACATGTAAGAACTATACACGCGCCTACCTTCGTCACCTGCTCAAGGCTGATGAAACCTTCGGTATCCGCTTGACTAGCTACCATAACCTTTACTTCTTGCTCAATCTGATGAAGCAAGTGCGACAAGCCATTATGGATGACAATCTCTTGGAATTCCGTGAGTATTTTGTTGAAAAATATGGCTATAATAAGTCAGGCCGTAATTTCTAAACTGGAATTGATATAAGCTAAAAATCCTAAGTTTTCTCTTGGGATTTTTCTTCTTTTTTTGATAGAATAAGGTGTACAATGAAAGGGAGAATAAACTCGTATGCGCATTAAATGGTTTTCCTTGATTAGGATTACAGGTTTACTTTTGGTACTCTTGTATCATTTCTTTCAGACGATCTTTCCTGGAGGATTTTTCGGGGTAGATGTCTTTTTCACATTTTCAGGATTCCTGATTACGGCTCTACTCATCGAAGAATTTTCTAAAAATCATGAAATTGATTTGGTTGGATTTTTTAGGAGACGCTTTTATCGTATCGTGCCACCTGTGGTTTTGATGGTCTTGGTGACCATGCCCTTTACCTTTCTAGTTCGCCAAGATTATGTGGCTGGAATTGGGGGTCAGATTGCGGGTGTTTTAGGCTTCATGACCAACTTCTATGAGCTCCTAACAGGTGGGAGTTATGAATCTCAGTTCATTCCACATTTGTTTGTTCATAATTGGAGCTTGGCTGTTGAGGTTCACTACTATATTCTTTGGGGGTTGGCAGTTTGGTTCTTATCTAAGCAGGCTAAATCAAATGGTCAGTTGAAGGGAATGGTCTTTCTCTTGTCTGCTGCTGCCTTCTTGATCAGCTTCTTCTCCATGTTTATTGGTAGTTTTCTAGTAACCTCTTATTCCTCTGTTTACTTCTCCAGTTTAACTCATGTCTATCCATTCTTTTTGGGAAGTATCCTAGCAACGATTGTAGGCGTTCGTCAGACGACTTCTTTAGTTAAGCAGTTGGATAAAATCTGGGATTTACGCAAGACCCTTTTGGTTTTTGGAGGAGGTTTTGGCTTCTTACTCATTTTGACTTTCTTTGTCAAATTTACCTATCTCTTTGCCTATCTCATCGGCTTCTTGCTTGCCAGTCTTGCAGCCCTTGCTATGATATTAGCGGCGCGTGTCTTGCATGAAAAGACTCCTAACGTGCAGGAGCCAAAGATGATCAGCTTTTTAGCAGATACTAGCTATGCAGTTTATCTCTTCCATTGGCCTTTCTATATCATTTTTTCACAGTTGACATCAAATCTTTTTGCTGTGTTACTGACTTTGATTTTTTCTTATGGATTTGCCAGCCTATCATTTTATGTGTTGGAACCTTGGATTGCAGGAAAGGACACACCTATTATACAAACCCTTCGTCCCCTGCCTCATATTCATACAATCCTTGCAGCAAGTACAGGAATCTTGGCCTTCATTGTCTTCTTAGTAACTCTGCTGGCACCACAAGTGGGAGCTTTTGAGACAGACTTAACTGTCAATGGCTTGAAGCAAGCTGCAACAAATATTAGCCAGACCAAGGTGATGACAGAACGGGCAGATGCAAACAGTTTGGGAATTGCTGATGGCACTATGTTAATTGGTGACTCGGTTGCTTTAAGGGCAAATACAGCCCTGCAGACAGCCCTTCCTGGAGCACAGATTAACGCGCAGGTCAGCAGAACAACCAAGACTGCCAATGAAATCATGCTAAATAATAGCCAGAATAAATTTTTACCTAAGATGGTGGTCATTGCAACTGGGGTAAATAATCCTGAAAATTACAAGGAAGATTGGGATAGTATCGTGAAAAATCTTCCTAAGGGGCACCATATGGTTTTGGTGACTCCTTATGAGGGGGATAAGACAAAAGAGACCTATGCAATCGTTGAGAAGGAGGCTGCCTATATGAGAGAATTGGCAGAGAAGACTCCTTATATCACGATAGCAGATTGGAATCAAGTTGCTAAGGAACATCCAGAAATCTGGACAGGAACAGACCAAGTCCATTTCGGAAGTGACACTAGCAAAATTGAAGCCGGAGCAAAATTGTATGCAGATACCATTGCTACAGCCTTGCAAGCAGCTCAAGACAAGCCAGTCAAATCAAAATAACTTGTATTAAAAAGAGAAGAGTTGGAGAAATCCAGCTCTTTTAAAATATCTCTAGAAAATAGGTCTATACCATTTACAAATGAATCAGAAAAGTTTATAATGTAATTGACATAATAAATATCAAAAGTAATCTTTTAAGGAGGTCATTATTATGCCTAATTACGTTAAAGCGGATCAGTTTTTCTATCCATTTGGCATTCGTCGCGGTGGGTACTTAGAACTTGTTGATTGCAAATTTGGGAAACATGTGGATCAAATTCCTGAAGGAGCAGAGGTTCTTGACTATACTGGTTATAGCATTGCACCAGGTCTTGTGGATACTCATATTCATGGATATGCAGGTGTAGATGTGATGGACAACAATATTGAAGGTACATTGCATACTATGAGTGAAGGACTTCTTAGTACCGGTGTTACCAGTTTCTTGCCCACAACTTTAACAGCCACTTATGAGCAATTGCTTGCAGTCACTGAAAATCTTGGAAACCATTATAAAGAAGCAACAGGTGCTAAGATTCGTGGGATTTATTATGAAGGTCCATATTTCACAGAAACTTTTAAGGGGGCACAAAATCCAACTTATATGAGAGACCCGGGTGTTGAGGAGTTTCATTCTTGGCAGGATGCTGCAAAAGGGATGCTAAATAAAATCGCTATTGCACCAGAACGTGATGGGGTGGAAGATTTTGTACGTACTATTACAGGTGAAGGTGTGACAGTTGCACTTGGACACTCAGATGCGACATTTGAACAAGCTAAGAAGGCAGTTGATGCTGGAGCTAGTGTATGGGTACATGCCTATAATGGGATGCGTGGTTTAACACACCGCGAACTAGGTATGGTAGGAGCTATGTATGAGCTCCCACATACTTACGCAGAATTGATTTGTGATGGTTATCACGTAGATCCAAAAGCTTGTGAGATTTTACTTAAGCAAAAGGGGACAGAAAACATCGCTCTTATTACGGACTGTATGACAGCTGGTGGGCTTGAAGACGGTGACTATATGTTGGGAGAATTCCCTGTTGTAGTAGCAAATGGAACTGCACGTCTCAAATCTACTGGTAATTTGGCAGGTTCTATCCTCAAACTTAAAGATGGTATGAGAAATGTAGTCGAGTGGGGTATTGCGAATCCGCATGAAGCAGTCATGATGGCCAGCCTCAACCCAGCTAAATCCGTTCACATTGACGATGTCTGTGGTCAAATCCGTGAAGGCTACGACGCAGACTTTATCGTATTAGATAAAGATTTGGAATTGGTAGCAACCTACCTAGACGGTGTGAAACGTTATCAAGCATAAGATAAAAAAGCAGAAGTTAGACTAGCTTCTGCTTTTTTATCTACGTTACTTTACCGGTAAATAAAAAAGTTAAAAAAATCACAAAAAAACTTGAATAAACAAATGAAAAGGCTTACAATTATATTATAAATAGTACAAATAAAAAAACGGAGGAGTACATTATGAAAGCCTATACTTATGTTAAACCAGGACTTGCTTCTTTTGTTGACGTAGACAAACCAGTTATTCGCAAGCCAACTGACGCTATTGTGCGTATCGTAAAAACCACTATTTGTGGAACAGACCTCCATATTATCAAAGGGGATGTTCCCGCTTGCCAAAGTGGTACCATTCTTGGTCACGAAGGGATTGGGATTGTTGAAGAAGTTGGAGAAGGAGTTTCTAATTTCAAAAAAGGCGACAAGGTCTTGATTTCTTGTGTCTGTGCCTGTGGTAAATGCTACTACTGTAAAAAAGGAATTTATGCCCACTGTGAAGACGAAGGGGGCTGGATTTTCGGTCACTTGATTGATGGTATGCAGGCTGAATATTTACGTGTCCCTCATGCAGATAACACTCTTTACCATACTCCAGAAGACTTGTCAGACGAAGCCTTGGTTATGCTATCAGACATTCTGCCTACTGGATATGAAATTGGTGTCTTAAAAGGGAAAGTAGAACCTGGTTGTAGCGTAGCCATTATTGGTTCAGGTCCAGTTGGATTGGCTGCTCTTTTGACAGCTCAATTCTATTCACCAGCTAAATTGATTATGGTAGATCTAGACGATAACCGCTTGGAAACTGCCCTATCATTTGGTGCGACTCATAAGGTTAATTCTTCAGACCCTGAAAAAGCCATTAAAGAAATTTATGATTTGACAGGTGGTCGTGGTGTAGACGTAGCTATTGAAGCTGTTGGTATTCCTGCAACATTTGATTTCTGTCAAAAGATTATCGGTGTAGACGGAACAGTTGCTAACTGTGGTGTACATGGTAAACCAGTCGAATTCGATTTGGACAAACTTTGGATTCGCAACATTAATGTAACAACTGGTTTGGTATCTACAAATACAACTCCACAATTGTTGAAAGCACTTGAAAGTCATAAGATTGAACCAGAAAAATTGGTAACTCACTATTTCAAACTCAGTGAAATTGAAAAAGCCTACGAAGTCTTCAGTAAGGCAGCAGACCACCATGCAATTAAGGTCATTATCGAAAACGATATCTCAGAAGTCTAGGTAGTAAAAATATTTTGGAATACAAGCAAATAGAAATTCAGTCATCCATCAGATGGCTGGATTTTTTATCAAGAAATTAAGAAATGAGCATATTTCTTTCCTTGTCTAGCGGAATTAGTTATAATATACGGTACAAAGGAATGAATGAATATGTATCGTGTTATAGAAATGTACGGAGATTTTGAACCGTGGTGGTTCTTAGAAGGTTGGGAAGAAGATATTGTAGCAAGTAGAAAATTTGACCAGTATTATGATGCTCTCAAATACTACAAAACTTGCTGGTTTAGATTGGAACAAGAATCCCCTCTTTATAAAAGTAGAAGTGATTTGATGACCATTTTTTGGGATCCAGAAGACCAACGCTGGTGTGATGAATGTGATGAGTATTTACAACAATACCATTCTTTGGCTCTTTTGCAGGATGAGCAGGTTATTCCAGATGAAAAACTACGCCCAGGCTATGAAAAACAAACAGGTAAGGAAAGGCACCGTTCTTGCCGTATGAAATTAAAATAGAGAAAAAGTAACTTTTTTTGGAGTTGCTTTTTATTTTTTCCAAATCTTTGCGAATAGTATAGGTGAGGAGGTAAGTATGGTTCAAGAAATTGCACAAGAAATCATTCGGTCGGCTCGGAAAAAAGGGGCGCAGGATATTTATTTTGTCCCTAAGCTCGACGCCTATGAGATTCATATGAGAATAGGAGACGAGCGTTGTAAAATCGGTTGTTATGACTTTGAAAAATTTGCGGCTGTCATCAGTCATTTCAAGTTTGTGGCGGGTATGAATGTGGGAGAAAAGAGACGTAGTCAACTTGGTTCCTGTGATTATGAATATGACCAGAAGATGGCGTCCCTACGTTTGTCTACTGTAGGCGATTATAGAGGGCATGAGAGTTTAGTCATTCGCTTGTTGCACGATGAGGAGCAAGATTTACATTTTTGGTTTCAGGATATTGGAGAACTGGGTAAGCAGTACAGGCAACGGGGACTCTATCTTTTTGCTGGTCCAGTCGGAAGTGGCAAGACAACCCTGATGCACGAATTGGCCAAGTTCCTCTTTAAAGGACAGCAAGTCATGTCTATCGAAGATCCTGTCGAAATCAAGCAGGACAACATGCTCCAATTACAGTTGAATGAAGCGATCGGACTTACCTATGAAAATCTCATCAAGCTTTCCCTACGGCATCGGCCAGATCTCCTGATTATCGGAGAAATTCGGGACAGCGAGACGGCGCGTGCAGTGGTCAGAGCCAGTTTGACAGGTGCGACAGTCTTTTCAACCATTCACGCCAAGAGTATTCGAGGTGTTTATGAGCGCCTACTGGAGTTGGGTGTGAGTGAGGAGGAATTGGCAGTCGTTCTGCAAGGAGTCTGCTACCAGAGATTAATAGGGGGAGGAGGAATCGTTGACTTTGCAAACAAAGACTACCAAGAACACCAGCCAACTAGTTGGAATGAACAGATTGACCAGCTTCTTAAAGACGGACATATCACAAGCCTTCAGGCTGAAACGGAAAAAATTAGCTACAGCTAAGCAAAAAAATATCATCACCCTGTTTAACAATCTCTTTTCCAGCGGTTTTCATCTGGTGGAGACTATCTCCTTTTTAGATAGGAGTGCTTTGTTGGACAAGCAGTGCGTGACCCAGATGCGCACGGGCTTGTCTCAGGGGAAATCATTCTCAGAAATGATGGCTAGTTTGGGATTTTCAAGTGCCATTGTCACTCAGTTATCCCTAGCGGAAGTCCATGGAAATCTCCACTTGAGTTTGGGAAAGATAGAAGAATATCTAGACAATCTGGCCAAGGTCAAGAAAAAATTAATTGAAGTAGCGACCTATCCTTTGATTTTACTGGGATTTCTTCTCTTAATTATGCTGGGGCTACGTAGCTACCTACTACCACAACTGGATAGTAGTAATATTGCCACCCAAATTATCGGAAATCTGCCACAAATCTTTCTAGGAATGGTAGGATTTGTTTCCATACTTGTCCTTTTAGCACTCACTTTTTATAAAAGAAGTTCTAAGATGCGCGTCTTTTCTATCTTAGCACGCATTCCTTTTCTTGGAATCTTTGTGCAGACTTATCTGACAGCTTATTATGCGCGTGAATGGGGTAATATGATTTCGCAGGGAATGGAGCTGACGCAGATTTTTCAAATCATGCAGGAACAAGGTTCCCAGCTCTTTAAAGAAATCGGTCAAGATTTAGCTCAATCCCTACAAAATGGCCGCGAATTTTCTCAAACCATAGCAACCTATCCTTTCTTTAAAAAAGAGTTGAGTCTCATCATCGAGTATGGTGAAGTCAAGTCCAAGCTGGGGAGTGAGTTGGAAATCTATGCTGAAAAAACTTGGGAAGCCTTTTTTACCCGAGTTAACCGCACCATGAATTTGGTGCAGCCACTGGTTTTTATCTTTGTGGCACTGATTATCGTTTTACTTTATGCGGCAATGCTCATGCCCATGTATCAAAATATGGAGGTAAATTTTTAACATGAAAAAAATGATGACATTCTTGAAAAAAGCTAAGGTTAAAGCTTTTACACTTGTGGAGATGTTAGTGGTCCTTTTAATCATCAGCGTGCTTCTCTTGCTCTTTGTACCTAATTTGACCAAGCAAAAAGAGGCGGTCAATGACAAAGGAAAAGCTGCTGTTGTTAAGGTGGTGGAAAGCCAGGCAGAGCTTTATAGCTTAGATAAAAATGAAGATGCTAGCCTAAGTAAGTTACAAGCAGATGGGCGAATCACAGAAGAACAGGCTAAAGCTTATAAAGAATACCATGCTAAACAAAATACCAGTCAAACCGTTGCAGATTAAGGCCTTTACCATGCTGGAAAGTCTCTTGGTTTTGGGTCTTGTGAGTATCCTTGCCTTGGGCTTATCTGGCTCTGTCCAGTCCACTTTTGCGGCGGTAGAGGAGCAGATTTTCTTTATGGAATTTGAAGAACTCTATCGGGAAACCCAAAAACGCAGTGTAGCCAGTCAGCAAAAGACTAGTCTAAACTTAGATGGGCAGACGATTAGCAATGGCAGTCAAAAGTTGACAGTTCCTAAAGGAATTCAGGCACCATCAGGACAAAGTATCACATTTGACCGAGCTGGGGGCAATTCGTCCCTGGCTAAGGTTGAATTTCAGACCAGCAGAGGAGCGATTCGTTATCAATTATATCTAGGAAATGGAAAAATTAAACGCATTAAGGAAACAAAAAATTAGGGCAGTAATTTTACTAGAAGCAGTAGTTGCTCTAGCTATCTTTGCCAGCATAGCAACCCTCCTTTTGGGACAAATTCAGAAAAATAGACAAGAAGAAGCAAAAATCTTGCAAAAGGAAGAAGTCTTGCGTGTAGCTAAGATGGCTCTGCAGACAGGTCAAAATCAGGTAAACATAAACGGAGTGGAGATTCAGGTGTTTTCTAGTGAAAAGGGATTGGAGGTTTACCATGGTTCAGAACAGTTGTTGGCTATCAAAGAGCCATAAGGTCAAGGCTTTTACCTTGTTGGAATCCCTGATTGCCCTCATTGTCATCAGTGGAAGCTTACTCCTCTTTCAAGCCATGAGTCAGCTCCTCATTTCAGAAGTTCGCTACCAGCAACAAAGCGAACAAAAAGAGTGGCTCTTGTTTGTGGACCAGTTGGAGGCAGAATTAGACCGTTCGCAGTTCGAAAAAGTGGAGGGCAACCGCCTCTATATGAAGCAGGATGGTAAGGATATCGCTATAGGTAAGTCAAAATCGGATGATTTTCGGAAAACCGATGCCAGTGGACGGGGTTATCAGCCTATGATTTATGGGCTTAAATCCGCGCAGATTACAGAGGACAATCAACTGGTGCGCTTTCGTTTCCAGTTCCAAAAAGGCTTAGAAAGGGAGTTCATCTATCGTGTGGAAAAAGAAAAAAGTTAAGGCAGGTGTTCTCCTCTATGCGGTCACCATAGCAGCCATCTTTAGTCTTTTGTTACAATTTTACTTGAACCGACAAGTCGCCCACCATCAAGACTACGCTTTAAATAAAGAAAAGTTGGTTGCTTTTGCTATGGCCAAGCGAACCAAAGATAAGGTTGATAAGGAAAGTGGGGAACAGACCTTTAATCTAGGTCAGGTGAGCTATCAAAATAAGAAAACAAGCTTGGTGACGACGGTTCGTACGCCTAAGAGCCAATATGAGTTTGTGTTTCCTTCAATCAAAATCAAAGAAGAGAAAACGGATAAAAAGGAAGAGGTAGCGACTAGTTCAAGTGAAGAAGTGGAGAAGAAAAAATCAGAAAAGAAGCCTGAAAAGAAAGAGAATTCCTAGCCAACCAAGCTACTTTGTGCTAAACTAAAGATATGAAACATGATTTTAACCACAAAGCAGAAACTTTTGATTCCCCTAAAAATATCTTCCTTGCAAACTTGGTTTGTCAAGCAGTCGAGAAACAGATTGATCTTCTATCAGACAAAGAAATTTTGGATTTCGGTGGAGGGACGGGTCTATTAGCCTTGCCCCTAGCCAAGCAGGCTAAATCTGTAACATTGGTGGATATTTCGGAGAGAATGCTGGAGCAAGCTCGCTTGAAAGCGGAGCAGCAAGACATCAAGAATATCCAGTTTTTGGACCAAGATTTACTGGAAAAACCCTTGGAGAAAGAGTTTGATCTCATTGTTGTTTGTCGGGTTCTTCATCATATGCCTGATTTGGATGCGGCTCGCTCACTGTTTCATCAACATTTGAAGGAAGATGGACAACTCCTACTTGCTGATTTTACCAAGACAGAAGCTAACCATCATGGATTTGAATTGCCTGAACTGGAAAACAAGCTAATTCAGCACGGTTTTTCATCTGTGCATAGTCAGATCCTCTATAGCGCTGAAGACCTGTTTCAAGTAAATTACTCAGAACTCTTTTTTACAGTAGCCCAAAAATCACTCGCCTAGTCAGGGAGTGATTTTTCTATAAGGATGGAAAAAAGAAGGGAAATTTGATAAGATAGGAATATGGATTTTGAAAAAATTGAACAAGCTTATACGTATTTACTAGAGAATGTCCAAGTCATCCAAAGTGATTTGGCGACCAATTTTTATGATGCCTTGGTGGAGCAAAACAGCATCTATTTGGATGGTGAGACTGAGTTAGAGCAGGTCAAGGAAAACAATCAGGCCCTTAAACGCTTAGCGCTTCGCAAAGAAGAATGGCTCAAGACCTACCAGTTTCTCTTGATGAAGGCTGGGCAGACAGAGCCCCTACAGGCCAATCACCAGTTTACACCAGATGCCATTGCTTTGCTTTTGGTGTTTATTGTGGAAGAATTGCTTAAAGAGGAGGAATTTACTATTCTCGAAATGGGTTCCGGGATGGGGATTCTGGGGGCTACTTTCTTGACCTCGCTTGATAAAAAGGTGGATTACTTGGGAATGGAAGTGGATGATTTGCTGATTGATTTGGCAGCTAGCATGGCAGATGTAATTGGTTTGCAGGCTGGCTTTGTCCAAGGAGATGCCGTTCGTCCACAAATGCTCAAAGAAAGCGACGTGGTCATCAGCGACCTACCTGTCGGCTATTATCCTGATGATGCCGTTGCGTCGCGCCATCAAGTTGCTTCTAGCCAAGAACATACTTACGCCCATCACTTGCTCATGGAACAAGGACTTAAGTATCTCAAGTCAGATGGATATGCTATTTTTCTCGCTCCGAGTGATTTGTTGACCAGCCCTCAAAGTGACTTGTTGAAAGGGTGGTTGAAAGAGGAGGCGAATCTAGTTGCCATGATCAGTCTGCCTGAAAATCTCTTTGCCAATGCCAAACAATCTAAGACTATTTTTATCTTACAGAAGAAAAGTGAAATAGCAGTGGAGCCTTTTGTTTATCCACTTGCTAGCTTGCAAGATGCAAGTGTTTTAATGAAATTTAAAGAAAATTTTCAAAAATGGACTCAAGGTACTGAAATATAAAATAGATTTTGTTATAATAGATGAAAACGCTTAAAAAAGGGGTATCATGTTATGACAAAAACAATTGCAATCAATGCGGGAAGTTCAAGTTTGAAATGGCAATTATACTTAATGCCAGAAGAAAAAGTATTGGCGAAAGGTTTGATTGAACGTATCGGTTTGAAAGATTCAATTTCAACTGTAAAATTTGATGGTCGTTCTGAACAACAAATTTTGGATATTGAAAATCACACACAAGCTGTTAAAATCTTATTGGATGACTTGATTCGTTTTGATATTATCAAGGCTTATGACGAGATTACTGGTGTTGGACACCGTGTTGTGGCTGGTGGAGAATATTTCAAAGAATCAACAGTCGTTGAGGGAGATGTTTTAGAAAAAGTTGAAGAGTTGAGCTTGTTGGCTCCTCTCCACAATCCAGCCAATGCAGCAGGTGTTCGTGCCTTCAAGGAATTGTTGCCAGACATTACCAGTGTAGTTGTTTTTGATACTTCATTCCACACAAGTATGCCAGAGAAAGCTTATCGCTACCCTCTACCAACAAAATATTACACAGAAAACAAGGTTCGTAAATATGGTGCCCACGGTACAAGTCACCAGTTTGTAGCAGGAGAAGCAGCAAAACTCTTGGGACGTCCATTAGAAGACTTAAAATTGATTACTTGCCATATCGGTAATGGTGCTTCTATTACAGCTGTTAAGGGTGGTCAATCTGTGGATACTTCAATGGGCTTCACTCCACTTGGTGGTGTGATGATGGGAACACGTACAGGGGATATTGACCCAGCTATCATTCCTTACTTAATGCAATATACAGAGGATTTTAACACGCCCGAAGATATTAGTCGCGTCCTTAATCGTGAATCAGGACTGATGGGGGTTTCAGGTAAATCTAGTGATATGCGTGATGTGATTGCTGCTATGGAAGAAGGGGACCACGATGCCACTTTGGCTTATGAAATGTATGTTGACCGTATCCAAAAACATATCGGTCAATACCTTGCGGTCCTAAATGGAGCAGATGCTATTATCTTTACTGCAGGTATTGGTGAAAATGCTGCAAATGTGCGTGAAGATGTTATCTCAGGTATCTCTTGGTTTGGTTGTGATGTTGACCCAGAAAAGAACGTCTTTGGTGTGACAGGAGACATCTCAACAGAGGCAGCGAAGATCCGTGTATTGGTTATTCCAACAGATGAAGAGCTAGTTATTGCCCGTGACGTTGAACGCTTGAAAAAATAAGTAAAACTAGTAAAAATATTCCGTACAAGGAGTTGGGAAAGTGATTTTTCCAGCTTCTTTTTCTGATGAAATTGTCCCAAACCTTGCTATGATTGGCTTTTTTGAAAAATATGGTATAATAGTAGTAATTTAATAGATGGAGTTGAGTTTTGAAGAAAAACTTTCGTGTAAAAAGAGAGAAAGATTTTAAGGCGATTTTCAAGGAGGGGACAAGTTTTGCCAATCGCAAATTTGTTGTCTACCAACTAGAAAACCAGAAAAATCATTTTCGAGTAGGTCTATCAGTCAGCAAAAAACTTGGGAATGCCGTCACTAGAAATCAAATCAAGCGACGAATTAGACATATTATCCAGAATGCAAAAGGGAGTCTGGTAGAAGATGTCGACTTTGTTGTCATTGCTCGAAAAGGAGTCGAAACCTTGGGATACGTAGAGATGGAGAAAAATCTACTCCACGTATTAAAATTATCAAAGATTTACCAGGAAGGAAATGGGAGTGAAAAAGAAATTACAGTTGACTAGTTTGCTTGGACTGTCTCTATTGATCATGACAGCCTGTGCAACAAATGGGACAACTAGCGATATTACAGCCAATTCGGCTGATTTTTGGAGTAAATTTGTTTACTTCTTTGCGGAAATTATTCGCTTTTTATCGTTTGATATCAGTATCGGAGTGGGGATTATTCTCTTTACGGTCTTGATTCGTACAGTCCTCTTGCCAGTCTTCCAAGTGCAAATGGTGGCTTCTAGAAAAATGCAGGAAGCTCAACCACGCATTAAGGCGCTTCGAGAACAATATCCGGGTCGAGATATGGAAAGCAGAACCAAGCTAGAGCAAGAAATGCGTAAAGTCTTTAAAGAAATGGGTGTCAGACATTCAGATTCTCTTTGGCCGATTTTGATTCAGATGCCGGTTATCTTGGCCTTGTTCCAAGCTCTATCAAGAGTTGACTTTTTAAAGACAGGTCATTTCTTATGGATTAACCTTGGTGGTGTGGATACAACCCTTGTTCTCCCGATTTTAGCAGCAGTATTTACCTTTTTAAGTACTTGGTTGTCTAATAAAGCCTTGTCTGAGCGTAATGGAGCTACGACTGCGATGATGTACGGGATTCCAGTCTTGATTTTTATCTTTGGGGTTTATGCTCCAAGCGGAGTTGCTCTCTACTGGGCAGTGTCTAATGCTTATCAAGTCTTGCAAACCTATTTCTTGAATAATCCATTCAAGATTATCGCAGAGCGAGAGGCGGTAGTTCAGGCACAGAAAGATTTGGAAAATAGAAAAAGAAAAGCCAAGAAAAAGGCTCAGAAAACGAAATAATAAGGAGGAATCTGGTAATGGTAGTATTTACAGGTTCAACTGTTGAAGAAGCAATCCAGAAAGGATTGAAAGAATTAGATATTCCAAGAATGAAGGCTCATATCAAAGTCATTTCTCGTGAGAAAAAAGGGTTTCTTGGCTTATTTGGTAAAAAACCAGCTCAAGTGGATATCGATGCTATTAGTGAAACGACAGTTGTAAAAGCAAACCAACAAGCTGTAAAGGGAGTTCCAAAACAAATCAATGATTTGAATGAGCCTGTTAAAACAGTCAGTGAAGCAACGGTTGATTTGGGTCATGTTGTAGAAGCAATTAAAAAGATTGAAGAGGAAGGTCAAGGTATTTCTGATGAAGTCAAGGCTGAAATCTTAAAACATGAAAGACATGCCAGCACTATCTTGGAAGAAACTGGTCACATTGAGATCTTAAATGAATTACAACTTGAAGAAACTGCTCTCGAAGAAGTAGAAACACCTATTATTGAAAGCCAAACTGAGCAAACTGAAAGTCAAGAACTAGAAGACTTGGGCTTGAAAGTTGAACCGAGCTTTGATATTGAACAAGTAGCTACGGAAGTCACGACTTATGTTCAAACGATTATTGATGACATGGATGTTGAAGCTACACTTTCAAATGACTATAACCGTCGTAGCATCAATTTGCAAATTGATACTAACGAACCAGGTCGTATTATCGGCTACCATGGTAAAGTCTTGAAGGCCTTGCAACTGTTGGCTCAAAATTATCTTTACAACCGCTATTCAAGAACCTTCTACATTACAATCAATGTCAATGATTATGTTGAACACCGTGCAGAAGTCTTGCAGACCTATGCGCAAAAATTGGCGACTCGTGTTTTAGAAGAAGGACGTAGTCATCAGACAGATCCAATGTCGAATAGCGAACGCAAGATTATTCATCGTATTATTTCACGTATGGATGGCGTGACCAGTTACTCTGAAGGTGATGAGCCCAATCGCTATGTCGTTGTAGATACAGAATAAGTAAAATCAGGGTTCTCCTGATTTTTTGCTAGCTAGAGGAGATTAAACTAATGTTGAATAAGATAAGAGATTATTTAGACTTTGCTGGTTTGCAGTACCGTAATCCTGATAAAGCGGGAGCAGAGCGAGAGAAGATGCTGGCATTCCGCCACAAAGGTCAAGAGGCCAGAAAGGCTTTTACAGAACTGGCCAATGCCTTTCAAGTAAGTCATCCAGAATGGCAACTTCAACAGACTAGCCAGTGGATGAACCAAGCGCAGCGCTTGCGACCACACTTCTGGGTTTATCTACAACGTGAGGGGAAAGTGACAGAACCTATGCTAGCCTTACGTTTGTACGGGAATCCTTCTGATTTTGGTATTTCCTTAGAAATCAGTTTCATCGAGCGCAAGAAAGATGAGCAAACTCTAGGTAAGCAGGTCAAAGTTTTAGAAATTCCAACCGTTGAAGGGATTTATTATCTAGTCTACTCTGATGATCAAAGTCAACGGTGGGATGCGAACGAAGAAAATCGTCAAATTTTAAGAAATAAACTATCCAATCAGGAAGTCCGAAAAGTGTTAGTTAAGGCAGATGTTTCTTTTATTGAAAATCAATCATTAGAAGTGATTTTAGAAAAATTAGAAAATGCTTATGAACGCTTACTTCCCTATTATCAGGCGACTAGAGGATAGCAAATAGAATACTTATTTACGTCGAATTGTTTAATTGCTATTCTATGTATTTTTTCATATAATAGTAAAATAGAATGTGTGATACAATAATCACCTCAAATAGAAAGGAAATTCTATGTCAAATCTATCTGTTAATGCAATTCGTTTTCTAGGTATTGACGCCATTAATAAAGCCAACTCAGGTCACCCAGGTGTAGTTATGGGAGCGGCTCCGATGGCTTACAGCCTCTTTACAAAACAACTTCGTATCAATCCAGCTCAACCAAACTGGATTAACCGTGACCGCTTTATTCTTTCAGCAGGCCATGGTTCAATGCTCCTTTATGCCCTTCTTCACCTTTCTGGTTTTGAAGATGTCAGTATGGATGAGATCAAGAGCTTCCGTCAGTGGGGTTCAAAAACACCAGGTCACCCAGAATTTGGCCATACAGCAGGGATTGATGCAACGACAGGTCCTCTAGGTCAAGGGATTTCAACTGCCACTGGTTTTGCCCAAGCAGAACGTTTCTTGGCAGCCAAATATAACCGAGAAGGCTACAATATCTTTGACCACTATACTTACGTTATCTGTGGAGACGGAGACTTGATGGAAGGTGTCTCAAGTGAGGCGGCTTCTTACGCAGGCTTGCAAAAACTGGATAAGTTGGTTGTTCTTTATGATTCAAATGACATCAACTTGGATGGTGAGACAAAAGATTCCTTTACAGAAAGTGTTCGTGACCGTTACAATGCCTACGGTTGGCACACTGCCTTGGTTGAAGATGGAACAGACTTGGAAGCTATCCATGCTGCTATCGAAACAGCAAAAGCTTCAGGCAAACCATCTTTGATTGAAGTGAAGACTGTTATTGGATACGGTTCTCCAAACAAACAAGGAACTAATGCTGTACACGGTGCTCCTCTTGGAGCAGATGAAACTGCAGCTACTCGTCAAGCTCTCGGTTGGGACTATGAACCATTTGAAATTCCAGAACAAGTTTATGCTGATTTCAAAGAACATGTTGCAGACCGTGGTGCATCAGCTTATCAAACTTGGATAAAATTAGTTGCTGACTATAAAGAAGCTCACCCAGAATTGGCTGCAGAAGTAGAAGCCATCATCGATGGACGCGATCCAGTTGAAGTGACTCCAGCAGACTTCCCAGCATTAGAAAATGGCTTCTCTCAAGCAACTCGTAATTCAAGCCAAGATGCCTTGAATGTTGTGGCAGCTAAGTTACCAACTTTCTTGGGTGGATCAGCTGACCTAGCTCACTCAAACATGACTTATATCAAGACTGACGGACTTCAAGACGATGCTAATCGCTTGAACCGTAACATTCAGTTTGGTGTTCGTGAATTTGCAATGGGAACGATCTTGAACGGGATGGCTCTTCACGGTGGACTTCGTGTATACGGTGGAACTTTCTTCGTCTTCTCTGACTATGTGAAGGCAGCTGTTCGCTTGTCAGCCTTACAAGGACTTCCTGTGACTTATGTCTTTACCCACGATTCTATTGCGGTAGGGGAAGATGGCCCAACACACGAACCAGTTGAGCACTTAGCAGGTCTTCGTGCTATGCCAAATCTAAATGTTTTCCGTCCAGCAGATGCGCGTGAAACGCAAGCGGCTTGGTACCTTGCAGTGACAAGTGAAAAAACACCAACTGCCCTTGTCTTGACACGTCAAAACTTGACTGTTGAAGAAGGAACAGACTTCGACAAGGTTGCAAAAGGTGCCTATGTTGTCTATGAAAATGCATCAGACTTTGATACCATCTTGATTGCGACAGGTTCAGAGGTTAATCTTGCTGTCTCAGCTGCTAAAGAATTGGCTAGTCAAGGTGCAAAAGTCCGCGTAGTCAGCATGCCATCTACAGATGTCTTTGATAAACAACATGCAGCATACAAGGAAGAAATTCTTCCAAATGCAGTTCGTCGTCGTGTCGCAGTCGAAATGGGTGCAACTCAAAACTGGTACAAATATGTTGGACTAGATGGTGCCGTTCTAGGTATTGATACCTTCGGAGCCTCTGCTCCAGCACCAAAAGTATTGGCAGAATATGGCTTTACTGTTGAAAATCTTGTAAAAGTCGTTCAAAATTTGAAATAACCCTAAGAATCAGAGCGCAAGCTCTGGTTTTTCTTACTAGAAAAGCAAGGTACAATCTTGTAAAAGTAGCTGAAATTTGATATAGTAGTCCTATGTAAAAGACAAAGGAGAAGAAAATGAATCCAAATTATACATTTTTAATTATGCTTGTAGCGATGTTTGCCTTGATGTTTTTTATGCAACGCTCTCAAAAGAAACAAGCACAAAAACGTATGGAAAGCTTAAATAAACTACAAAAAGGCTATGAAGTGATTACAATCGGTGGACTTTACGGAACAGTCGATGAAGTAGATACTGAGAAGAGAACGATTGTTCTTGATGTAGATGGAGTTTACTTGACTTTTGAACTAGCTGCTATCAAGACCGTATTACCACTTAAAGAAACAGCTTCACTCGAAGGCGCAATTGAAAAATAAGACGGGATTACGAACTCCCGTTTTTCTATAAAAGAAAGGAAATGGGATGAAAAAATTAGTCTTTGTCTGTCTGGGGAATATTTGCCGCAGCCCTATGGCCGAGTTTGTGATGAAATCAATGACAGATAATTATGAAATCCAAAGTCGAGCGACTTCCTCTTGGGAACATGGCAATCCGATTCATAAGGGAACTCAAGGGATTTTTCAAGAGTATGATATTCCTTATGACAAAGCCAAAACATCGCTTCAGATTAGTAAGGAAGATTTTGAAGCCTTTGATTATATTATCGGAATGGATGCTTCAAATGTTTCTGACTTACGTCAGATGTGTCCAGCAAACTGTCAAGATAAGATTTACTCATTCGCATCTGAAAGTGTTCCAGATCCTTGGTATACAGGAGATTTTGAGGAAACCTATCAGCGTGTTCAAGAGGGGTGTCAAGCTTGGTTAGAACGTTTAGAAAAGGTGAGTGAAGATGGAAAATCTTAAGAATTTTTACGACAAATATAGTGTCTATCTGACTCGTTCACGTTTAGAGCTTTTGGCAGTAGTTGCCATTGTTTTCTGTGCTGTACTCGTCTTTTTTCTAAATATTCCCGGAAAAGGTGTTCTAAAGCTTGATAATGGAACGATTGTTTACGACGGCAGTCTTGTACGTGGTAAAATGAATGGCCAAGGTACCATTACCTTCCAAAATGGAGACCAATATACAGGTGGTTTCAACAATGGAGCCTTCAATGGAAAAGGTACCTTTCAATCCAAAGAAGGCTGGACCTACGAAGGTGATTTTGTAAATGGTCAGGCTGAAGGAAAAGGGAAACTAACAACAGAACAAGAAGTCGTTTATGAAGGGACTTTTAAACAAGGCGTTTTTCAACAAAAATAAGGCCTCCTTATCAAAGGAGGTATTATTAGAATGTTTAAGTAAGCGCTTACCTGCAAATCCCTTTCTTTCCAAGTCACTCTTCCAAGCAAGTTTGTGAAATAAAAAATATTTGAAATTAATTTCACAAACTCTAAAGAGAAAACTTGATAAGTAAAGAAAATGAGAAAAATTTCACAAGTGTTTAAAAATTCTTTGTGAAATGTTTATGAAACTGTTTACAAAGTTGAAATAATGCGTTATAATAAACTTGTGAAAAAATTAACAAAGGATATCAATCCTTGAAAGCTATGGAGGAAAATATGGCTGATAAAAAAACTGTGACACCAGAAGAAAAGAAACTCGCTGCTGAAAAGCATGTCGATGGCTTGGTGCAAAAAGCTTTAGTTGCTCTTGAGGAAATGCGTAAACTCGACCAAGAACAGGTTGATTACATCGTAGCTAAAGCGTCAGTGGCAGCTTTGGATGCCCACGGAGAATTGGCTATACATGCCTATGAAGAAACAGGACGCGGTGTATTTGAAGATAAAGCAACTAAGAACTTGTTTGCTTGTGAACACGTGGTAAACAACATGCGTCACACTAAAACAGTTGGCGTTATCGAAGAAGACGATGTAACAGGTTTGACTCTTATCGCTGAACCGGTCGGTGTTGTTTGTGGTATCACTCCAACAACAAACCCAACATCAACAGCAATCTTCAAATCATTGATTTCATTGAAGACACGTAACCCAATCGTCTTTGCCTTCCATCCATCAGCACAAGAATCATCTGCTCATGCAGCTCGTATCGTTCGCGATGCAGCTATCGCAGCTGGAGCTCCTGAAAACTGCGTACAGTGGATCACTGAACCATCTATGGAAGCAACTAGTGCTCTTATGAACCACGAAGGTGTTGCGACAATCCTTGCAACAGGTGGTAACGCAATGGTGAAGGCTGCGTATTCATGTGGTAAACCAGCTCTTGGGGTAGGTGCCGGAAACGTTCCAGCTTATGTTGAAAAATCAGCAAACATCCGTCAAGCAGCACACGATATCGTCATGTCTAAATCATTTGATAACGGTATGGTCTGTGCATCTGAACAAGCAGTTATCATTGATAAAGAAATTTACGATGAATTTGTAGCAGAGTTCAAATCTTACCACACTTACTTTGTAAATAAAAAAGAAAAAGCTCTTCTTGAAGAATTCTGCTTCGGCGTGAAAGCAAATAGTAAAAACTGTGCTGGTGCAAAATTGAACGCTGATATCGTTGGTAAACCAGCAACTTGGATTGCAGAGCAAGCAGGATTTACAGTTCCAGAAGGAACAAACATTCTTGCTGCTGAATGTAAAGAAGTTGGTGAAAATGAGCCATTGACTCGTGAAAAATTGTCACCAGTTATCGCAGTTTTGAAATCTGAAAGCCGTGAAGATGGTATTACTAAGGCTCGTCAAATGGTTGAATTTAACGGTCTTGGACACTCAGCAGCTATCCACACAGCTGACGAAGAATTGACTAAAGAATTTGGTAAAGCTGTTAAAGCTATTCGTGTTATCTGTAACTCACCTTCTACTTTCGGTGGTATCGGGGACGTTTACAATGCCTTCTTGCCATCATTGACACTTGGATGTGGTTCTTACGGACGCAACTCAGTTGGGGATAACGTTAGTGCCATTAACCTCTTGAATATCAAAAAAGTCGGAAGACGGAGAAATAACATGCAATGGATGAAACTTCCTTCAAAAACATACTTTGAACGTGATTCAATTCAATACCTTCAAAAATGTCGTGACGTTGAACGTGTCATGATCGTTACTGACCATGCCATGGTAGAGCTTGGTTTCCTTGATCGTATCATCGAACAACTTGATCTTCGTCGCAATAAGGTTGTTTACCAAATATTTGCTGATGTAGAACCAGATCCAGATATCACAACTGTAAACCGTGGTACTGAGATTATGCGTGCCTTCAAACCAGATACAATCATCGCTCTCGGTGGTGGATCTCCAATGGATGCTGCTAAAGTAATGTGGCTCTTCTACGAACAACCAGAAGTGGACTTCCGTGACCTTGTTCAAAAATTCATGGATATCCGTAAACGTGCCTTCAAATTCCCATTGCTTGGTAAGAAGACTAAATTCATCGCGATTCCAACTACATCTGGTACAGGATCTGAAGTAACACCATTTGCCGTTATCTCTGATAAAGCAAATAACCGTAAATACCCAATCGCTGACTACTCATTGACACCAACTGTGGCAATCGTAGACCCTGCTTTGGTATTGACAGTTCCTGGATTTGTTGCTGCGGACACTGGTATGGACGTATTGACCCACGCGACTGAAGCTTACGTATCACAAATGGCTAGCGACTACACTGACGGTCTTGCACTTCAAGCCATCAAGCTTGTATTTGAAAACCTTGAAAGCTCAGTTAAGAATGCAGACTTCCACTCACGTGAGAAAATGCATAACGCTTCAACAATCGCTGGTATGGCCTTTGCTAATGCCTTCCTAGGTATTTCTCACTCAATGGCCCATAAGATTGGTGCGCAATTCCACACAATCCACGGTCGTACAAATGCAATCTTGCTTCCATACGTCATCCGCTACAACGGTACACGTCCAGCTAAGACAGCAACATGGCCTAAGTACAACTACTACCGTGCAGATGAAAAATACCAAGATATCGCACGCATGCTTGGACTTCCAGCTTCTACTCCAGAAGAAGGTGTGGAATCTTACGCAAAAGCTGTCTACGAACTTGGTGAGCGCGTAGGTATCCAAATGAACTTCAAAGCACAAGGAATTGATGAAAAAGAATGGAAAGAACATTCTCGTGAATTGGCCTTCCTTGCTTATGAAGATCAATGTTCGCCTGCAAACCCACGCCTTCCAATGGTTGACCATATGCAAGAAATCATCGAAGATTCTTACTATGGTTATAAAGAAAGACCAGGACGCCGTAAATAATTGTTATCAGCCTAGAGGCAGGAATTTCCTGTCTCTTTTTTGTAATTCTTTTTGGGAAATGGTATAATAATCGCATATGTTTATTTGAAAATCAAAGCTTTGATAATCATGCGAGGGAGAAATGTAAGAGATGAATGAGCTAGGGGAAAAGGTAAGGATTCTTAGAGAGGAGAAAGGACTTAGTCGTCCAGTTTTTTGCGGGGATGAGTCTGAACTATCAGTGCGTCAGCTGGTGCGGATAGAAAAAGGAGAGTTTCGCCCGACGATAAAAACCCTAGAATATATTGCGGATAGATTAGAAATTCCTTCCTACGTCTTGATGCCAGACTATAAGGAATTACCCAAGCGTTACCAAGAATTAAAGTACTTTCTTTTACATCATCCTGACTATGGAGACAAGGAGTTGCAGGAACAAAAGGAAGAATATTTCGATGAGATTTTTGAGTGTTTTTATGATGATTTGCCACGTGATGAGAAAGTGCTAGTGGATTGTCTTCAAGCCATAGATGAAGTGAGAGCGACTAGTAATTCCTTATACGGAAGTGGTGTGATTGAGGACGGTCTTCAAGACTTACTATCCAGAGATGTATATAAAGCCGAGGACTTGTTGAAACTGAGACTGTATTTCAACTGTCAGTTAATGGATGGTTTAAATATGGGTGAGATAAAAGAATCTGAGCATGAAACCATTCTTTGTTTTCATGACAAACTAAGTTCTCAGGTTGATAAGATAGAGTTCGATTGTTTGGACTTGCTTAGAGATTCCTTGTTAGCTTCTTTAGCTTGTATAGAAATTATGGGGCTGTTTCGTTATTTTAAGAGAGCAGTTGAGACCTTAAATAAAATAGGACAGAAAACACGAGATTTTCAAAAGCAACCGATTGTCTTGATGGTGGAGTGGAAATATTATCTTCAGACTGATTATGATACGGCAAAACAAAAGTATGAAGAAGCAAAAATGATGGCGAGGATGTTTGGTAATGAGCAGTTAATTGTTAGTTTAGATAATGAATGGAGCGAAGACTTAGAAAGGTATTGTTAAATGCTTTATAGGAGTGACATTTCTGTCATTGAGGGAATGTCGCTTTTTTGTTACAATGAATTTTACTTGATATACATCCAGAAGCAAACTAGGTAATAGAGAGAAAATTCTAAGTAGTAGGCCTATAGGGGCAATCAACTTGAGGGATTTTCTATAAGTGTGATGTATGACGATAACAGTTTTAAACAAGGGGGAAAGAATGTCCATTTTATCCATTAAAAATATTTCAAAGTTTTACACTTTGGACGGTAAACATCAAGAGCAGGCTTTAAAGAATATAAATCTGCAAATCGCAAAAGGTAAAATTACAGCGATTTACGGTCCATCAGGCTGTGGCAAAACCAGTTTACTAAACATCATCAGCGGTTTAGATAGACAATATGAAGGAGATTTAGAGTTTAAA
Organism: Streptococcus sp. 20925_1_24; assembly: GCF_041432335.1. Lineage (GTDB taxonomy): Bacteria > Bacillota > Bacilli > Lactobacillales > Streptococcaceae > Streptococcus > Streptococcus mitis_BM. The sequence goes on from NZ_JAPVZM010000017.1 coordinate 35,366, forward strand.
GGGGAATCCCTCCGTGACTTATCAGAGATTGAACTAACTCAATTTCGTAAAGATAAGATTGGATTTGTGTTTCAAAACTTTAACCTCATTCCACATCAGTCTGTCTTGGACAATGTCAAGCTACCTCTCTATGTCAAAGATTTATCTGACAGGGAGATGACAATGATTGCAAAGGAGCAATTAAGTAACTTGGGCATGGAACCTTTTGTGGCTAAAAATGTTAAACAGCTTTCTGGCGGGCAAAAGCAACGTGTAGCAATCGCGCGTGCTTTGGTGAATCAGCCTGATATGATTGTAGCAGATGAGCCAACGGGTTCGCTGGATTCTCAATCCCAAGAAATGGTATTGGAAGTGTTTAAAAAATTAGCCCAAACAGGGAAAACAGTATTGATCGTAACCCATAATCCAGAGGTTGCTGAATATGCAGACGTGATTATCAAAATGAAGGATGGTGAAGTCGTTGAAGAAGTCAAAAAATAAAGGATTATCATTGAAAAATAAATTCAAACTTTCTTTAAATAACTTTCTGGAAAGAAAGTGGCGTAACCTATTGATTGCGCTAGCAACCTCAATCGGTTTTGTAGGAGTCTTAATTTCTTTCGGCTTAGGAAATGCTTTGATTTCGATGATTGATGAAAATACGAATGGAGGTCAAATCCCTTCTCAAGTTCAGATTGCTTTAAATACAGAAAATGCTGGACGAGGCTTTTTGAACCAAGATGATAAGAACTATATCACGAATACAGTTGGGAAAGAAGCTATTAAATATTTGGAGAGTCCTTTTGGGATGACCATGTCAAATATTACTATAGATGGGCAAGAAATGGATCTGAGTCAAACGATGCCTTCTTATGCTCAAGTAGTGAGTCTCTATGAGGATACAAGTATTTCTGTTAGTAGTAATGAGGCGGACAAAGTATTAGCTGGCTCCCTCTATACTGATGCAAATGAACAGGGATTGACGATCCCAAGCAGTTTACTAAAAAATTGGAATGAACAGACAGGAAAAAATCTGACAGCTAGTGATGTTATTGGCAAATCAGTCTCAGCAAGTATTGTAGAAAATGCTGCCGAAGCTAGTAAGATTGCTCAATTTCAAACGAAGATTGTACGTGTGATTAATGATGAAGATGACATGGAGGACAGTAACAGTTTCATGCCGTCTAGTCAAATGGAAACAATTTTGAAAGAAGCTGGATTTACAAAAGCTGTATCTTATTTTATCTTGGAACTCAAAGATCCATCACAGACAAAAGTGGTAACAGAAGAATTACAGAAAAATAAGAAGTATACTGTTCTTTCTCAACAGAAGGTTCTTGATATTGTGATTACCTTTATTCGTGTCATTCAGGGATTGTTGATTGTGCTTTCATCACAAGCTATTGTGGTAGCAGCGGTCATGATTGGTATCATCATTTACATCAATATTATGCAACGTTCTAAGGAAATAGGTGTCATGAAGGCAGTTGGTTATCAAAATCATGATGTCAAAGGGATTTTTATTTACGAGGCTATCTGGATTGTAGGGATCGCCTTGCTGCTGGCATTTTTGGTTGCACAAGGGGTGGGAAGTTTGGCGAATGCGATTGTAAATCACTTTTACCCATCCATCACGAAGGTTTTTGAATTAAATCCTCTATCTATTTTAGGAACTCTAGCTTTCGCTCTCTTGCTTGGTTATGTATCAGCTTACTTCCCAGCACGTAAAATTAGTAAAATGGATCCTGTAGAATCGCTACGATATGAATAGTAAGGGATTCCTTGATTTACAGTTTAAAAAAGAAACTAACATAGAAAAACAATGCCCGTACTTGCAATTAAACTTAAATAGTTATATAATAGGTTTGTTGAAAGGTGATTTGTAGTGATTCAAGTTACTCTTTTCACAATAAAAATTTCATGATTTTCATAAGGAGGAAATCACTAATGGTAGTTAAAGTTGGTATTAACGGTTTCGGACGTATCGGTCGTCTTGCTTTCCGTCGTATCCAAAACGTAGAAGGTGTTGAAGTTACTCGTATCAACGACCTTACAGATCCAGTTATGCTTGCACACTTGTTGAAATACGACACAACTCAAGGTCGTTTCGACGGTACTGTTGAAGTTAGAGAAGGTGGATTTGAAGTTAACGGTAAATTCATCAAAGTTTCTGCTGAACGTGATCCAGAACAAATCGACTGGGCTAACGACGGTGTAGAAATCGTTCTTGAAGCTACTGGTTTCTTTGCTAAGAAAGCAGCTGCTGAAAAACACTTGCACGCTGGTGGAGCTAAAAAAGTTGTTATCACTGCTCCTGGTGGAAACGACGTTAAAACAGTTGTATTCAACACTAACCACGACGTTCTTGACGGTACTGAAACAGTTATCTCAGGTGCTTCATGTACTACAAACTGCTTGGCTCCAATGGCTAAAGCTCTTCAAGATAACTTTGGTGTTGTAGAAGGATTGATGACTACTATCCACGCTTACACTGGTGACCAAATGATCCTTGACGGACCACACCGTGGTGGTGACCTTCGCCGTGCTCGCGCTGGTGCTGCAAATATCGTTCCTAACTCAACTGGTGCTGCAAAAGCTATCGGTCTTGTAATCCCAGAATTGAACGGTAAACTTGACGGATCTGCACAACGCGTTCCAACTCCAACTGGATCAGTTACTGAATTGGTAGCAGTTCTTGAAAAGAACGTTACTGTTGATGAAGTGAACGCAGCTATGAAAGCAGCTTCAAACGAATCATACGGTTACACAGAAGATCCAATCGTATCTTCAGATATCGTAGGTATGTCTTACGGTTCATTGTTTGACGCAACTCAAACTAAAGTTCTTGACGTTGACGGTAAACAATTGGTTAAAGTTGTATCATGGTACGACAACGAAATGTCATACACTGCACAACTTGTTCGTACTCTTGAATACTTCGCAAAAATCGCTAAATAATTCTTGAGTCGATAAAAAAGCAAGACCTCTGGTCTTGCTTTTTAAATATTTAAAAATGGATGACACAATCATCCATTCTTTTTTATTTCTCTTTCGAAAGTATCTGAAAGGGCAGTGAAGCTTAATTTTTCTAATGTAAGTGGATGGGTAAAGGAAAGTCGAAAGGCATGAAGCATAAGTCGATTTGATTTTCCTTTACTATTATAGAGAGGGTCGCCTAGGATAGGGTGCTTATGATGAGAAAGGTGCACACGAATCTGATGGGTTCGCCCTGTCTTTAGTTTACAACGGACAAGGGTCGTTTTGTTTGGGAATTGCTTTAATCTGCTTACATGCGTTTCAGCATATTGCCCATTTTTTGTATCAACTATTCGTTTTCTACGATCATGGCGATCACGTCCGATTTTGTCTTTGAAAACAAGCTCTTTGCTGTTGATATGTCCATTAACTAGTGCCCAGTATTCCCTAGAAATCTCTTTTTTCTCCAGTAAGCGATTGAGAATAGGCAGGATAAAAGGATTTTTGGCAAAGAGAACCAAACCACTGGTTTCCATGTCTAGACGATGAACGACATAGCAGGTTTGGCCAACATAGGCACTGACATGGTTAAGAAGGGCGATTTCGTTTGGCTGATTACCATGCGTTTTCATCCCCTCTGGTTTGTTGACAATAATCAAGTGTTGATCTTGATAAACCTCTTGAACGAGGTTTGGGTTGCCCCAAGGAATTTCTTTTTCGGGATAATCTTCCTCGTCAAAAGTCAACTGGCAAACATCTCCAGGACTTACCATCTCGTTCCAATGAACTTCTCGCTGATTAATCAAAATGTGTTTCTTGATTCTCAAAAAATGACGGATTTTTCTAGGGATGAGGAGTTGTTCCTCAAGTAATTGCTTTACCGTCATTTGAGGTAGAGAGTCTGGTAATGTAAATGTGAATTGCATACAGATATTGTAACAAAAAAAGCCCTATTTGGATAGGAAATAGCTAAATTCTTGTCTTCCTATGATGAAGATGATAAAATAAACGCATGAAATTAGATAAATTATTTGAGAAATTTCTTTCTCTTTTTAAAAAAGAAACAAGTGAACTAGAGGACTCTGATTCTACTAGCTTACGTCGCTCTCGTAGTGATCGAAAAAAATTAGCCCAAGTGGGTCCGATTCGGAAATTCTGGCGTCGTTATCATCTAACAAAGATTGTCCTTATACTAGGTTTGAGTGCAGGCTTGCTAGTTGGAACCTATTTGTTTGCTGTAGCTAAGTCAACCAATGTTAACGATTTGCAAAACGCCTTGAAAACTCGAACTCTCATTTTTGACCGTGAAGAAAAAGAGGCTGGTGCCTTGTCTGGTCAAAAGGGAACCTACGTTGAATTGACTGATATCAGTAAAAATTTGCAGAATGCTGTTATTGCGACAGAAGACCGCTCTTTCTATAAAAATGACGGGATTAACTATGGTCGTTTCTTCTTGGCGATTGTCACTGCTGGTCGTTCAGGTGGTGGTTCTACTATTACCCAACAGCTGGCTAAAAATGCCTATCTATCGCAGGATCAAACTGTCGAGAGAAAAGCGAAAGAATTTTTCCTTGCCTTAGAATTAACAAAAAAATATAGTAAGGATCAGATTTTAACCATGTACCTTAACAACGCTTATTTTGGAAATGGTGTGTGGGGGGTTGAAGATGCGAGTAAGAAATACTTTGGAGTTTCTGCGTCAGAAGTGAGTTTGGATCAAGCTGCGACTCTGGCAGGGATGCTCAAAGGACCGGAACTGTATAACCCCTTGAAATCTGTGGAAGATTCTACTAATCGTCGTGATACTGTCTTGCAAAATATGCTTGCAGCGGGTTACATTGATAAAAATCAAGAAACCGAAGCTGCAGAAGTTGATATGACTTTGCAATTGCACGATAAGTATGAAGGAAAAATCTTAGATTACCGCTATCCTTCTTACTTTGATGCGGTGGTTAACGAAGCCGTTTCCAAGTATAATCTAACAGAGGAAGAAATTGTCAATAATGGCTACCGCATTTACACAGAACTGGACCAAAACTACCAAGCAAATATGCAGGTTGTCTATGAAAACACCTCACTATTTCCTAGAGCAGAGGATGGAACATTTGCTCAATCAGGAAGTGTAGCTCTCGAACCGAAAACAGGGGGAGTTCGTGGGGTTGTCGGTCAAGTTGCTGACAATGATAAAACTGGATTCCGTAATTTCAACTATGCGACCCAATCAAAACGTAGCCCTGGCTCTACAATTAAGCCTTTAGTTGTTTATACGCCAGCAGTTGAGGCAGGTTGGGCTTTGAATAAGCTCTTGGATAACCATACCATGAAGTATGACAACTATAAGGTAGATAACTATGCAGGAATCAAAAAGAGTCGTGAAGTTCCTATGTATCAAGCCTTGGCAGAATCGCTTAATCTACCTGCTGTTGCCACCGTTAATGATTTGGGTGTTGATAAGGCTTTTGAGTCAGGAGAAAAATTTGGACTCAACATGGAAAAGGTCGACCGTGTTCTTGGTGTCGCCTTGGGAAGCGGTGTCGAAACCAATCCTCTGCAAATGGCTCAAGCATATGCTGCCTTTGCAAATGAAGGTTTAATGCCGGAAGCTCATTTTATTAGTCGAATTGAAAACGCTAGCGGACAGGTTATTGCAAGTCATAAAAATTCACAAAAAAGGGTGATTGATAAGTCTGTAGCTGATAAGATGACCAGTATGATGTTGGGGACATTCACCAATGGAACGGGTATTAGTTCATCGCCTGCAGACTATGTCATGGCAGGGAAAACTGGAACAACTGAAGCTGTTTTTAATCCTGAATACACAAGTGATCAGTGGGTAATTGGTTATACTCCAGATGTAGTGATTAGCCACTGGCTTGGTTTTCCGACCACTGATGAAAATCATTATCTAGCGGGTTCTACATCAAACGGTGCAGCCCATGTCTTTAGAAATATTGCAAATACCATTTTACCTTATACGCCAGGAAGTACCTTTACAGTTGAAAATGCTTATAAGCAAAATGGAATTGCACCAGCTAACACAAAAAGACAAGTACAAACCAATGATAATAGCCAGACAGATGATAATTTGTCTGATATTCGAGGACGTGCGCAAAGTCTAGTAGATGAGGCTAGTCGGGCTATCTCGGATGCTAAGATTAAGGAAAAGGCTCAAACGATATGGGATTCAGTAGTCAATCTATTTCGCTAAGATGCTTGTCAAAGCCTTGCTTTCTTGTTATAATAGATAAGATGGAGGCGTTATGGCACTAAAAAAAGCAAGCCTAGCTTGTGCGGTTTGTGGTTCGAGAAACTATTCAATCAAGATTAGTGGAACCCCCAAGCCTACACGACTAGAAGTAAATAAATTTTGTAAGCATTGTGGCAAGTACACTACACACAGAGAAACGAGATAGGAGAGAGCGATGCGTTTTATTGGAGATATTTTTAGACTTCTTAAAGACACAACATGGCCAACTCGCAAGGAAAGCTGGAGAGATTTTCGTTCTATTATGGAATACACGGCTTTCTTTGTAGTAATTATTTACATTTTTGACCAGTTGATTGTTTCAGGTTTGATTCGATTTATTAACATTTTTTAGAAGGTTAGTGGAGTTAATTACACTAGAAATCTTCTATTTATGAAAGGAAATATCATGGATAGTTTTGATAAAGGGTGGTTTGTTTTACAAACTTATTCTGGTTATGAAAATAAGGTAAAAGAAAATCTATTACAACGTGCACAAACCTACAATATGTTGGATAATATTCTACGCGTTGAAATTCCAACACAAACAGTGCAAGTTGAAAAAAATGGAAAGAGAAAAGAAGTAGAAGAAAATCGCTTTCCAGGTTATGTTCTTGTAGAAATGGTCATGACAGATGAAGCTTGGTTTGTTGTTCGAAACACACCAAACGTTACAGGATTCGTTGGATCTCACGGAAATAGATCAAAACCAACTCCATTATTGGAACAAGAAATCCGTGATATCTTGGTTTCTATGGGACAAACCGTACAAGAGTTTGATATCGATGTTGAAGTTGGTCAAACTGTACGTATTATTGATGGTGCCTTTGCAGATTATACTGGTAAGATTACAGAAATTGATAACAATAAAGTGAAGATGATTATCTCTATGTTTGGTAATGACACAGTTGCAGAAGTAAACCTAAACCAAATTGCAGAATTATAACTCAAAGAGAGGCTTGTCCTCTCTTTTTTGTGCAGTTTAGGAGATAAAGAGAACAGAATGGAGGAAATAACCCCAACTAGCTTCTTTATTTGTTAGACTGTATCTAGAAAGGAGAAGATTATGCTTAAAAAAATGTATGAAGAAGTGCAGGGGATTGTATATAAGTGTAGAAATGAATATTACCTTCATTTATGGGAGTTATCGGATTGGGACCAAGAGGGAATGATATGCCTACATGAATTGATCAGTAGAGAAGAGGGTCTAGTAGAAGATATCCCTCGTTTAAGGAAATATTTCAAAACCAAGTTTCGAAATCGGGTTCTAGACTATATCCGTAAACAAGAAAGTCAAAAACGAAGATATGATAAAGAGCTTTATGAAGAAGTGGGTGAGATTAGTCATCGTATAAGTGAGGGAGGACTCTGGCTAGATGACTATTATCTCTTTCATGAGACACTAAGAGATTATAGAAACAAACAAACTAAAGAACAACAAGAAGAGTTAGAACGCGTCTTAAGAAATGAACGTTTCCGAGGGCGTCAAAGAGTCCTAAGAGACTTACGTATTGTGTTTAAAGAGTTTGATCTCCGTAGCCGGTAAGAAACCATGCAAAAAAAAATGAAAAAAATTA
>NZ_JAPVZM010000018.1:0-40423 GCF_041432335.1 Streptococcus sp. 20925_1_24
CTTTTGAAACTGAAGGGTTCAGTTTTGACACCAAATGAATCTTTTCTTTGCGAGCTAGTTGAATATTGTCCTTTCCTGAATAAGCCGCATCACCAATAATAGTCTCGATGTCCAGACTATTTTCCTTTGTTTTGGCATATAACTCAGGTAAATATTTCCCATCGCTTTGTTCACCAGAAGTGACCACACAAGCAGTAATAATCCGTTCATCCGTCATAGCGATATGACTTTTATATCCATAGAAAGAGGTGTCGGCTGTCTTATGTCCAAGCCTAGCCTCCTCCTTAACAGAAGCTTCCAAATGTTCTAAGTCGTCCTCGACAGCCTCTCTTAGGTAATTGAACTTTTGAGAAACAGCCGGTAGGGCTAAGAGTTCCTCGTGTTTTTCAACCACAGCCATTAACTCCTCTGTATAGGTCAACTCTGCTTCGAGGTTATCTTCTTGAGGTTTCTTTGGAAATTCTATTTTGATATCTTCTGAATGTTGATAAATTGTTTTACGTAAAGCTTTTGAACGCTCTCTAAGGATTTCTTGGGGTTTCTTATGATTATAATGAGATTTGGTGTGAGTGGCATCCACAATGAGGATTTTACTCTTAATCAAGTTATGTTCGAGTGCAATTTGAACAGACTTCTGAATCAATACATCAAGCAGTTTATCATCTTTAATTCTTAGCTTTCTAAATTTTGTCAGAGAGGATGGCTCGATAACAGAATCCTCAGGAGCCAGGCCAAGAAAAAATTTAAAGGCCATATCTGACAAGGAACGTCCTACCACATCTACATCTGATAACTTATAAATATCTTTTAACAAGAGATATTTGAACATCATAATCGGTGAATAAGCTTTACGCCCAAAATCGGGACGATAATTCTTTTCTAGTTCATCATAAATAAAGCTAAAATCACAGAGTTCAGTTAGCTGACGTAAAAAGTGGGTTTTAGGAACCACGATATCATACAAACTAGAATAAGGACTGACATCCATAGTTAACTGATTATCAAGCATTATTTCACCTCATCTCTAGTATAACAAAAAAGCCATCAATTTAATGACTTTTTCAGTAGGCTCGAAAAGATAACGGAGTTTTTTGATATCATTTTCCTTTGTTTAAGAAAAGTCAGCCTTGCTTTTGACATCGCTGTATTCTTCAGCGATTTCTTGACTGAGAATATCTTCATAGGCAGGGAGTTGGATGTCCTGACCATATTTCTTCTTGAGGGCAGTAGTGACTAGGCGATAAGCTAGATTGGCATTGCGAGAGAGGATAGGCCCGTGGAAGTAAGAACCAAAGACATTCTTATAATGAACCCCTTCACCGACCTTTTCTTCATTATTTCCATTTCCATAGACAACCTGTCCCAGTGGTTTTTGGTCATCAGAGAGGAAGGTACGGCCCTGGTGATTTTCAAATCCATAGTAGGTTTCATTGAAATCTTCATTGTGAATCTTGATGTCCCCGATAAAGCGGTTATTGATCTGGTTGAGGGTGTAGTGCCCCATAACCCCTAATCCTTCGATGCGTTTTCCTGAAGCTTCAACATAATATTGCCCCAATAGTTGGAAACCACCGCAGATAGCGAGAACCACACCGTCGTTTTGGATGTAGTTGTCAATGCTCTCTTTTTTAGCAGGTAAGTCGTCTGCAATGATACTTTGTTCAAAGTCTTGGCCGCCACCGAAAAAGGCGATATCATAGTGGTTTTCATCAAAATTATCATGAAGTGAAACGATGTCAACGGTCACATGGGCTCCCAGTTTTTCAGCAACATACTTGAGCATGAGAATATTTCCATTGTCCCCGTAGGTATTCATGAGATTTCCGTAGAGGTGGGCAATGTTTAGCTGATAGGGGTAATTGCCAGCTTTTGAGGAAAGTGAAGTATAAACCATTAGTTCATCTCCTTTCTAACAATCTGACGACTAGCCAGCAGTTCGCGGAATTCCAGCATAGCAGTATAGGTAGCCAGGATATAGGCATGCTTGCAGTCTTGGTTCTCAATTGTCTTGAGAACTTGTTCCAGACTACTTGTTTCAGTTATTTTCTCAGCTGGATAGCCTGTTACTCGGAGGCGACGTGCGATTTCAGAATGGCGAACACCGCCAGCGTTAATTTCTGGAATATCCATCTCAGTGATTTGTTCAAAATCAGCATCCCAGATCCAGCTGGTGTCAATGCCGTCTGCATAGTTGGCATTAAGGAGGACAGATAGGCTAAATGGATAAGGTGCTAGTTTGATCATTTCGATAGCTTGGGTCGCACCGACTGGATTTTTAATCAAGACGAGGGTACATTCTTTATCACCGATATGGAAGGTTTCTTGGCGTCCAAAGACAGCACGGCTCTTATCAAATCCCTGCTTGATGAGTTGTGAATCTGCACCAAGGAAACGGGCGATGGCAACCGCAGCTAGGGCGTTGTAGATATTGTAGAGACCACCGATTTGGATACCGTATTCTTGACCGTCAATGACAAAGCGAGAGCGATTGTTGGTCAACTCAACCAATTCTGTCAAGCGATAGTCTAGATCAGGACGTTTGCAGCCACAATTTTCACAGATATAGGCACCCAAGTTGGCATAGGTATTGTGCTCATATTTGAGGATGCCTTGGCAGTCAGGACAGAGGATCCCTTCTGTATTATAGTGAGCCAGCTGGGCTGGACCTTTCTCCAAGTCAAAACCAAAATACTCTACAGGATTTGGAATAGCTGGCTTGTAGAAAAGTGGACTATCTCCATTAAGGAGAACAGTAGCCGTAGGCACCTTACGAATGGCATCCAAAATCATCTTGTAAGTTGTGTAAATTTCACCATAGCGGTCCATCTGGTCACGGAAGATATTGGTGATAACAAATAAGCTTGGCTGGATATAGTCACAGATACGAGATAGACTGGCTTCGTCAATTTCGAGGACGGCAATGTTTTTCCCAGTTTTAGAAGATTTGGCTGTTAAGAAGGTTGTCGCAATTCCTGTAATCATATTGGCACCGCTTGGATTGGTCAGAACTTGACCATAAACCTCTTTTAAAATACCGACAGTGAGGGCAGTTGTCAAGGTTTTTCCGTTGGTTCCAGTGACCACGACAATCTCGTAGTTCTTAGCTAGGTTTTGTAAAATATCTTTATCAAATTGAAGGGCAAGTTTTCCTGGAAGCGTACTTCCACGGCCAAGACGGCTTAAAATGAAGTGGGAAGAACGCCCAGCAAGAAGGCCCAAAGTAGTTTTTAATTTCATGTTTCTATTATATCATAAAAGAGGGAAAAGACAGATTTGATACTCAATGAAAATCAAAGAGCAAACTAGGAAGCTAGCCGCAGGCTGTACTTGAGTACGGCAAGGTGAAGCTGACGTAGTTTGAATTTGATTTTCGAAGAGTATGAGATTTCGCAGAAATGAAAACAGCCCTCAGAGGGCTGTTCAATACGATTGAATCTTAACTTAAATCGCAAATAGGTCATTCAAGTTCTCAGCCAAAGTTGGGTGAGTGAAGATTTGTTTTGTGAAGTAAGTGTAAGGAATCTTGTTGTCCATAGCAACGGTGATGATGTTGATGATTTCTTGAGAACCTTCTGAGAAGATGCTTGCTCCAAGAATTTCTTTTGTTTCAGTATTCACAACAGCTTTGAAGGCTCCGCGAAGGTCTCCATTTACGTGACCACGAGGCATTGCTGCAACAGGGATTTCCTTAACGGCGTATGGAAGTTTCAAATCAGCTGCTTGGCTTTCAGTCAAACCAACTTGTGAAAGTGCAGGTGTGATAAACATGGTGTTTGGTACATTGAGACGGTCTTCAAGTGTGTAGCTACCATCTCCAGCAAGGTAGCTGTAAACAACACGGAAGTCATCAAGTGAAATGTAAGTAAATTGAGGGCCACCGTTGACATCTCCAACTGCAAAGACACCAGGAACGTTTGTTTGACAATGTTTGTCTACTTTAATAGCACCACGTTCAGTTAGTTCAATATCTGTATTTTCAAGTTGAAGTGGTTCTACATTTGGTTTGCGTCCAGTTGAGTAGAGAAGGGCGTCGAAACGGTAAGTTTCGTTTTCAGTTACAAGGAGCACTTGATCACCATCGTTTTTGATTTCAGTAGTGCGTATATTTTGAAGTAATTCAATACCGTCTTCTTCCATATATTGTTTAGCAAGAGCTGCGATGGAAGGTTCTGCACGAGGTAGGAAAGTGTCCAAGGCATCTAGAACTGTGACCTTGCTTCCAAGTTTGTTGTAAAGACCAGCAAATTCAAGACCGATATTTCCGCCACCAAGAATTCCAAGTTTTTCAGGCAATTTGTCCAAGTTTTGAATACCTGTTGAGTCAAAGACGTTTTTGCTTGTAGCAAGTCCAGGGATTGGCAAGACGTTTGAAACAGCACCAGTGTTGATGACGATTGTTTCAGCGGTCAGTTCTTTCTTTTCATCACCAGCTTGGATTTCGATGACTTTATTTGAAAGGAAGTGAGCTTCCGCATCAAAGATGTCCACGCCTGTACCAGCAACAGTAGCATAGTTTTTACCGTTGAGGCGACCAGTGATAGTGTTTTTGGTAGAAATCACTTCTTCAAAAGACAAGTCTTTCTCAGCAGCAACTAGCAAAGTTTTAGTTGGGATACAACCAATGTTGATACAAGTTCCACCATACATAGCTTTACTACGTTCAACGAGGGCAACTTTTTTGCCAGCTGAAGCCAATTTACCAGCTAGTGTTTTACCAGCTTTACCAAATCCGATAACGATTAAATCATAAGTTAACATTTAGAGTTCCTCCTTTTCGACTTTCATTCTAGCACAAGAAAAAAACTTTTGCACAATTCTGCTACGAAAAAGACAGAAAAGCTAAAAACGCTTTCCAGACAAAAAAATAGTAATTTTTTGACAAGCTTGATAAACTAAAATCCTATCTATTTTTATATAAGATAGAATAAATGTTCGAAAATAGGAGGTTTTATGAAATTGAATCGTTATATTATTGCTTTTGCTGGGGTCATTTTACACTTAATGCTGGGTTCGACTTATGCTTGGAGTGTTTATCGCAACCCTATTATTGAAAAAACGGGATGGGATCAGGCTTCTGTTGCCTTTGCCTTTAGTCTAGCAATCTTTTGTTTGGGATTATCGGCTGCATTTATGGGGCGTTTGGTAGAAAAATTTGGTCCGAGAGTCATGGGGAGTCTATCTGCTGTTCTATACGCAGGTGGAAATATCTTAACAGGATTTGCAATAGACCGTCAGGAGCTGTGGTTGTTGTATCTCGCTTATGGCATTTTAGGTGGGCTTGGTTTGGGAGCAGGCTATATTACCCCTGTGTCAACGATTATAAAATGGTTTCCTGATAAACGTGGTCTAGCAACAGGTTTAGCGATTATGGGGTTTGGTTTTGCTTCTTTATTGACTAGTCCCATAGCACAACATCTCATCGCAGGGGTAGGGCTTGTAGAAACTTTTTATATTTTAGGTGCAAGTTACTTTATTATCATGCTCCTAGCTTCACAATTCATTAAGCGTCCAAATGAGCAAGAGCTTACAATTTTATCTGTTTCAGGGAAAGAAAAAACAGCCTCTTTGACGCAAGGAATGGCTGCAAATCAGGCCTTGAAAAGCAATCGGTTTTATATACTTTGGGTTATTTTCTTTATCAACATAGCTTGTGGTTTAGGCTTAATTTCGGCGGCATCTCCAATGGCACAGGAGATGGCTGGCTTGTCTACAAGTCATGCAGCAGTAATGGTGGGCGTTTTAGGGATTTTCAATGGGTTTGGTCGTTTGCTCTGGGCGAGTTTATCTGACTATATCGGTCGCCCTCTAACCTTTAGTATATTACTGCTTGTCAATCTTTTCTTTTCTCTCTCGCTTTGGCTCTTTACAAATTCCGTTTTATTTGTAGTCGCTATGTCTATTTTGATGACTTGCTATGGAGCTGGTTTTTCATTGATTCCAGCTTATCTCAGTGATATTTTTGGAACCAAGGAATTGGTCGCTCTGCATGGATATATTTTAACAGCTTGGGCAATGGCTGGTTTAGCAGGGCCTATTTTATTAGCAGAGACTTATAAAATGGCTCATTCTTACACACAAACCTTGTTCGTTTTTCTCATTTTATATAGTATAGCCTTGGCTTTGTCTTATTATCTAGGTCGTTCAATCAAAAAGGAAAGCCAAAAACCGCTTACATGATTTTCTAGAGAAATTAGGCTATCTTTTGCTTCTCTCTTGTGTTATACTAGATAGGTTGCAAAGAAAACAGTACTTTTCTTTTGTGGAAAAGAAGCAACACGATTTTATATCCAGTATATGAAAATACGTCATAAAAAGAAAAGTATAAACTAAGCCCTATAGGGTGGCTTCGCACCACCTTTAGAAAGAAGAATAACGTGAAATTTAATGAATTAAACTTGTCTGCTGATTTGCTAGCAGAGATTGAAAAAGCTGGTTTTGTAGAAGCCAGTCCGATCCAAGAACAAACCATTCCCTTGGCCCTTGAAGGCAAGGACGTTATCGGTCAAGCTCAGACTGGTACAGGAAAAACTGCAGCCTTTGGCTTGCCTACCCTTGAAAAAATCCGTACAGAAGAGGCGACCATCCAAGCCTTGGTCATCGCTCCAACTCGTGAACTCGCTGTCCAAAGTCAAGAAGAACTCTTCCGCTTTGGTCGTAGTAAGGGAGTCAAAGTCCGCTCAGTATATGGCGGTTCAAGCATTGAAAAACAAATTAAGGCTCTTAAATCTGGTGCCCATATCGTGGTGGGAACTCCAGGTCGCCTCTTGGACTTGATTAAACGCAAGGCCTTGAAATTACAAGATATTGAAACTCTTATCCTTGACGAAGCGGATGAAATGCTCAACATGGGCTTCCTTGAAGATATCGAAGCTATCATTTCTCGTGTCCCTGAAAACCGTCAAACTTTGCTTTTCTCAGCAACTATGCCAGATGCCATCAAACGTATCGGTGTTCAGTTTATGAAAGAACCTGAGCATGTGAAGATTGCGGCTAAGGAATTGACAACAGAATTGGTTGACCAATACTATATCCGAGTTAAAGAACAAGAAAAATTTGATACCATGACACGTCTTATGGATGTGGAACAGCCTGAGCTTGCTATCGTATTTGGTCGTACAAAACGCCGTGTAGATGAATTGACTCGTGGTTTGAAAATCCGTGGCTTCCGTGCAGAAGGAATTCATGGAGACCTAGACCAAAACAAACGTCTTCGTGTCCTTCGTGACTTTAAAAATGGCAATCTTGATGTTTTGGTTGCGACAGACGTTGCAGCGCGTGGCTTGGATATTTCAGGTGTTACCCATGTCTATAACTACGATATTCCACAAGATCCTGAAAGTTATGTTCACCGTATCGGTCGTACAGGTCGTGCTGGTAAGTCAGGTCAGTCGATTACTTTCGTATCACCAAATGAAATGGGCTACCTCCAAATTATTGAAAACTTGACCAAGAAACGCATGAAAGGTCTCAAACCTGCAAGTGCAGAAGAAGCCTTCCAAGCTAAAAAACACGTAGCTCTCAAGAAAATCGAACGTGATTTTGCAGATGAGACTATCCGTGCCAACTTTGAGAAATTTGGTAAGGATGCTCGTAAGCTAGCTGCCGAATTTACTCCAGAAGAATTGGCAATGTATATCTTGAGTCTGACTGTTCAGGATCCAGATAGTCTTCCTGAAGTGGAGATTGCGCGTGAAAAACCACTGCCATTTAAACCATCAGGTAATGGATTCGGTGGCAAAGCTAAGGGAGGTCGTGGAGGCCGTCGTGGGGATGACCGTCGAGATCGTGATCGCCGTGGCAATGGTCGTCGTGATGATTTCAAAAAAGGAAGTCGTGGAAATGATCGTTTTGATAAGGAAAAACGTTACCGTAAGGATAATAAAAAACCACGCAATACTTCAAGCGAAAAGCAAACAGGCTTTGTTATTCGTAACAAGGGCGACAAATAAGAAAAAGCGGTTCAAAATGAATCGCTTTTTTATATAAGGAGACCAAGGGTGAAAGAAGATGGTGATAGCAAAGGATAGGTGAAATGGAAAGGTATTATCCACTCATCTTCTTATGATAATATAATATCAAAAATAAATTAGTTTGTCAATGATAAAAATCTATTTTTCTAAAATATTTCAGCTAGTCTAAATTGCAATTAAATAAGCAATTTTCAGATAATAATTGAAAATTCAAGCTTTTTATGTTATAATGATAGCGATTAAATTCGAGGTGAAAAATGGCACATTTATTAGAAAAAACAAGAAAAATTACTTCTATCCTGAAGCGCTCGGAGGAGCAGTTGCAGGAAGAACTTCCCTACAATGCTATTACCCGTCAACTGGCAGATATTATTGATTGTAATGCTTGTATCGTAAATAGCAAAGGACGTCTCCTTGGCTATTTTATGCGTTATAAAACCAATACAGATCGTGTAGAGCAGTTCTTCCAAACTAAGATTTTTCCGGATGACTACATTCAAGGTGCGAACATGATTTACGATACAGAAGCAAATCTGACAGTTGATCATGATTTGAGTATTTTCCCTGTAGAGAGTCGTTCGGATTTTCCAGATGGCTTGACAACCATTGCACCGATTCATGTATCAGGGATTCGCCTTGGTTCTTTGATTATTTGGCGCAATGATAAAAAATTCGAAGACGAGGACTTGATTCTTGTTGAGATTGCCAGTACCGTTGTTGGGATTCAGCTTCTTAACTTCCAACGAGAAGAAGATGAGAAAAATATCCGTCGCCGTACTGCCGTCACCATGGCAGTCAACACCCTTTCTTATTCAGAACTCCGTGCTGTTTCAGCGATTTTAGGGGAATTAAATGGAAATGAAGGGCAGTTGACTGCGTCTGTGATTGCAGACCGTATCGGAATCACCCGTTCTGTGATTGTCAATGCTCTTCGTAAACTTGAGTCTGCAGGAATTATTGAAAGTCGCTCACTTGGAATGAAGGGAACCTACCTTAAGGTCTTGATTTCAGATATTTTTGAAGAAGTGAAGAAAAGAGATTACTAATGACTAAAGCTTTGATTTCGATTGATTATACAGAAGATTTTGTTGCTGATAGTGGAAAATTGACAGCAGGTGCTCCAGCTCAGGCTATTTCGGAAGCCATTAGTAAGGCGACTCGGTTAGCTTTTGAACGTGGAGATTACATCTTCTTTACCATCGATGCTCATGAAGAAAACGATTGTTTCCATCCAGAAAGCAAGCTATTTCCTCCTCATAATTTGATTGGGACTAGTGGACGGAATTTATACGGAGATTTGGGGACCTTTTATCAAGAACATGGTTCAGATAGTCGTGTCTTTTGGATGGATAAACGCCATTACTCAGCTTTTTCAGGGACTGACCTGGATATCCGCTTGAGAGAGCGTCGAGTGTCTACAGTTATCTTAACAGGAGTTTTGACCGATATCTGTGTCCTACATACAGCTATAGATGCCTATAATCTAGGATATGATATCGAGATTGTTCAACCAGCTGTTGCTTCTATCTGGCCTGAAAATCATCAATTTGCTCTAGGACATTTCAAAAATACACTTGGAGCTAAGTTAGTAGATGAAAAGCTAAATGAAATTTCAGAGTAATTTGGTTGATGAAGTGAAAAAATTTTGAAAAAAAGTGTTGACAAGAGTCCTAAAAGTTGATATACTAGTAAAGTAATCGACGCGGGGATGGCGGAATTGGCAGACGCGCAGGACTAAGGATCCTGTGACCGCTTTAGGTCGTGAGGGTTCAAGTCCCTCTCTCCGCATAGGATAAGAGTTAGCTTAGGCTAGCTCTTTTGTTTTCATCTAATTCAAGTAGAGCAAAAATATTTTTGCTCTTTTTTTGCATTTCATAAACATTTCATATTTGGATTTTATAATAGTCTTACAAATATGGAGGTGACAAATGAATCCAATCCAAAGAGCTTGGGCTTATGTCAGCAGAAAACGACTGAGAAGTTTTATTTTATTTCTGATTTTATTGGTCCTCTTGGCCGGAATTTCTGCTTGTTTGACTTTGATGAAGTCCAATAAAACAGTGGAAACCAATCTTTATAAATCACTCAATACATCTTTTTCTATTAAGAAGATAGAAAATGGTCAGACCTTCAAGTTGTCAGACCTAGCATCTGTAAGCAAGATTAAGGGACTGGAAAATGTCTCTCCTGAACTCGAGACGGTCGCAAAATTAAAAGACAAGGAAGCGGTGAGTGGAGAGCAGAGCGTGGAGCGTGATGATTTGTCAGCTGCAGACAAAAACTTGGTTAGTTTAACAGCTCTTGAGGATTCATCTAAGGATGTGACCTTTACCAGCTCGGCTTTCAATCTAAAAGAAGGGCGACACCTTCAAAAAGGGGATTCAAAGAAAATCATCATCCACGAAGAGTTGGCCAAGAAGAACGGTTTTTCGCTTCATGACAAGATTAGCTTGGATGCTGGACAGTCAGAAGCTGGTAAAGGACAAACAGTAGAATTTGAGATTGTCGGCATCTTCTCTGGTAAAAAACAAGAGAAATTTACAGGTTTGTCTTCTGACTTCAGTGAAAACCAGGTCTTTACAGACTATGAAACTAGCCAAACTCTTTTGGGAAATGGTGAATCTCAAGTCAGTGCAGCTCGCTTCTATGTAGAAAATCCTAAGGAAATGGATGGACTTATGAAGCAGGTGGAAAACTTAGCCTTGGAAAGTCAAGGCTACCAAGTCGAGAAGGAAAGCAAGGCTTTTGAACAAATCAAAGACTCAGTTGCTACCTTCCAAACCTTTCTGACCATCTTCCTTTATGGGATGTTGATAGCTGGAGCTGGAGCCTTAATTTTGGTCTTGTCTCTCTGGTTGAGAGAAAGGGTCTACGAAGTGGGAATTTTACTGGCACTTGGAAAAGGCAAGAGCTCGATCTTCCTACAATTCTGTTTAGAGGTGGTTTTGGTATCTATCGGTGCCTTGCTTCCAGCATTTGTTGCAGGAAACTCCATTACATTTTATCTCCTTCAAACTCTACTAGCAAGTGGAGATCAGGCAAGCTTACAAGATACACTAGCCAAAGCAAGCGGTTTATCAACCAGCATCTTATCTTTTGCAGAATCCTATGTTTTTCTAGTTCTGTTTAGTTGCTTATCTGTAGCCCTTTGTTTCCTATTCTTATTTAGAAAATCACCGAAAGAAATTTTATCATCTATTAGTTAAGAAGGAGAAATCATGACTTTATTACAATTACAAGACCTTACCTACCGTTATAAGAATACTGCCGAAGCAGTTTTATATCAGATCAATTATAATTTTGAACCAGGGAAATTTTACAGTATTATTGGGGAGTCAGGAGCGGGGAAATCGACTCTCTTGTCTCTCCTAGCAGGTCTAGATAGTCCTGTCGAAGGTTCCATCCTCTTTGAAGGGCAGGACATTCGTGACAAGGGATATTCCTACCATCGTATGCACCATATTTCCTTGGTCTTTCAAAATTATAATTTGATAGATTACCTTTCTCCGCTGGAAAATATCCGCTTGGTCAATAAAAAGGCCAACAAGGAGACTCTTCTTGAACTTGGTCTTGACGAAAGTCAGATCAAGCGGAATGTTCTCCAGTTATCAGGTGGACAGCAACAACGGGTTGCCATTGCTCGCAGTCTGGTATCGGAAGCCCCAGTTATCTTAGCCGATGAGCCAACAGGTAATCTAGATCCTAAGACTGCTGGAGATATTATTGAACTTCTCAAGTCTCTTGCTCAAAAAACAGGAAAATGTGTCATTGTCGTAACTCACAGTAAAGAAGTGGCTCAATCATCTGATATTACACTTGAATTAAAGAATAAGAAATTAACAGAAATTCGCAATACTACTAAATAAAAGAGTTTATTCTATTAGAATAAACAAATCAATTCAAATCTAGAAAGGGAACCTATGTTACACAATGCATTTGCCTATGTTACAAGGAAGTTTTTCAAATCAATTGTCATCTTCCTGATTATTCTCCTCATGGCGAGCTTGAGTTTGGTTGGCTTGTCAATCAAGGGAGCTACTGCCAAGGCTTCTCAGGAGACTTTTAAAAATATTACCAATAGTTTCTCCATGCAAATCAATCGTCGCGTCAACCAAGGAACGCCACGTGGTGCTGGGAATATTAAAGGTGAAGATATCAAAAAAATCACCGAAAACAAGGCCATCGAGTCTTATGTGAAACGCATCAACGCTATCGGGGATTTGACAGGCTATGAACTCATCGAAACGCCAGATACCAAGAAAAATCTGACACCTGACCGTGCCAAACATTTTGGAAGTAGCTTGATGATTACAGGTGTCAATGACTCTTCTAAAGAAGACAAGTTTGTCTCTGGTTCTTACAAGCTGGTCGAAGGTGAGCACCTAACCAACGATGACAAGGACAAGATCCTCCTGCACAAGGACTTGGCAGCCAAACACGGCTGGAAAGTTGGCGATAAGGTCAAACTAGACTCTAATATCTACGATGCAGACAATGAAAAAGGTGCCAAGGAAACAGTTGAAGTGACAATCAAGGGACTCTTTGATGGTCACAATAAGTCGGCAGTAACCTACTCACAAGAACTCTATGAAAATACAGCTATCACAGACATTCACACTGCTGCAAAACTTTATGGATACACAGAAGACACAGCTATTTATGGGGACGCAACCTTCTTTGCAACAGCGGACAAGAACTTGGATGATGTCATGAAAGAGTTGAATGGTATCAGTGGTATAAATTGGAAGAGCTATACACTTGTGAAGAGCTCCTCAAACTACCCAGCTCTAGAGCAATCCATTTCAGGTATGTACAAGATGGCCAACCTCCTCTTCTGGGGCAGCTTGAGCTTCTCAGTTCTTCTCCTTGCCCTCTTGCTCAGCCTTTGGATCAATGCCCGTCGCAAGGAAGTGGGAATCCTCCTCTCTATTGGTCTCAAACAGGCAAGTATCTTGGGGCAATTCATCATTGAATCCATCTTGATTGCCATCCCTGCTCTTGTTTCTGCATACTTCCTAGCCAACTACACAGCTCGTGCGATTGGAAATACTGTTCTTGCCAATGTCACTTCAGGTGTTGCCAAACAGGCTAGCAAGGCGGCTCAAGCATCAAATCTTGGTGGCGGTGCAGAAGTAGATGGCTTTAGCAAGACCTTGTCGAGCCTAGATATTTCTATTCAGACATCAGATTTTATCATCGTCTTTGTCCTAGCCTTGGTTCTAGTGGTTCTCGTTATGGCGCTTGCTTCAAGTAATCTCCTTAGAAAACAACCAAAAGAGCTCTTGCTCGATAGTGAATAAGTTTGAAAAAATTAGTCTGGAATAAAGATTGCATCTTGTTTTTCTATTCCAGAATGGTGGATAGAGAATGCATATTTAACAATACAAAATAGAGCCGAAAGCAGTGGTGAAAATCATTAATTTCAATCGCTTTCTTTGTACTTTTGATGCTGGATGTGATATACTAAAATCGTGGAATTCAGTGGAAAGATAATTTACAATTTCTATATTCAAATATGCATAAAAATTTATTCATAATTTGCTTTTAAATAAATAGAAAACTTGTAGATACCTATCCAGACTGCAAAGGTAGATGAGCCTGCTGTGGCTGAGTCTGCTTTTTTTACAAATATAAAATAGTGAGGAAAACAATGAGACAAACAAATGTTAGAGGGACATTATCCCTACGTGGCTTTAGAAAATTGAGAACCGGTGCAATTGTTGCGACAGGTGTGATTTTATTGGGGTTGGGCTTTTTAGCTCCAACTGTTTCAGCTAATGAACAAGATGGTGTTTGGGTAGCCAGAACAGTTGCAGAAGTAAAAGCTGATATTCAAAATATAAACAATTTGTCACACTACACAATTAAGTGGGGAGATACACTGAGTGCTATTAGTGGAGCAACGGGGCTATCTGTTGATAGTTTAGTTGAGATAAATCGTATTGCAAATAGAGATTTGATTTTTGCCAATAATAAATTGTATTTTAGCGAAGAAGCTTTTCTAAAAGATGGAAATACAGAAGTCAAAAGACAGCGAGTGTCGATTGATAATTCTGGTAGCTGTCAAAGTTATGAAGTTGAAACAAAGACAGATACTGTAACTGGAGAGCAAACTACTACAGTTAAACAAACGACACCAGTAGTTGTGGAAACACCAGCAGTATCGGCACCGAAAGCAGATGAGTCAGCGTCTCCAGCACCGAAAGTGGAAGAACCAGCGACCCCAGCGCCAAAAGCAGAAGAACCATCGGCGACAACACCGAAGGCAGAAGAACCAGCGACTCCAGCACCGAAAGAAGAGAAGCCAGCGACACCAGCACCGAAAGAAGAGAAGCCAGCGACTCCAGCGCCAAAAGTGGAAGAGCCAGCGACACCGGCACCGAAAGAAGAGAAGCCAGCAACACCAGCGCCAAAAGCGGAAGAGCCAGCGACACCGGCACCAAAAGCAGAAGAGCCAGCGACACCGGCACCAAAAGCAGAAGAACCAGCAGCAACTGAGCCAAAAGCAGAAGAACCAGCGTCTTCAGCGCCAAAAGCGGAAGAACCAGCGGTTCCAGCACCAAAAGTGGAGGATCCAGCAACACCGGCGCCAAAAGTAGAGAAATCAGTGACTCCAGCACCAAAAGTGGAAGAACCAACGACTCCAGCGCCAAAAGTAGAGGAGCCAGTGACTCCAGCACCAAAAGTGGAAGAACCAACGACTCCAGCGCCAAAAGTGGAAGAACCAGTGACTCCAGCACCAAAAGTAGAGGAACCAACGACTCCAGCGCCAAAAGTGGAAGAACCAACGACTCCAGCGCCAAAAGTGGAAGAGCCATCGACACCAGCGCCAAAAGTAGAGGAGCCATCGACACCAGCGCCAAAAGTAGAGGAGCCATCGACACCAGCGCCAAAAGTAGAGGAGCCATCGACACCCGCACCAAAAGTGGAGGAGCCATCGACACCGGCACCGAAAGCAGAGGAGCCAGTGTCATCAGCACCAAAAGTAGAGGAACCAACGACTCCAGCACCGGTAACCCCAAGCGAAGAAGCACCGGTCACATCAGGCGATACCAATTCCACTGCACAGCCAGCTGGAGAAACAGGTAACTCTGAAACAACTGCAGAACCTTCCAATACTCCATCTACAGATGCTACAAATGATTCAGGTAATGCAGCAACATCAAGTCCGGTAACAGATGATACTACTTCAAACACAGGGACTACAGAACAACCTGTAGCTTCAAATCCAAGTTCTGAAGTTCCAGCGCCAAAGGTGGATGAGCCAGTGGCACCAGCGCCAAAAGCAGAAGAACCAGCAGTGTCCGCACCGAAAGCAGATGAATCAGGTTCTTCAGTTGAATCTCCATCAACAGGCAATCATTCAGACGAGTCAGGAACACCATCTGAAACTCCTACAGGTGACTCAACAGCTACCCAACCAAGTGATTCAACATCGTCACCAGTAACCCCAAGCGAAGAAGCACCGGTCACATCAGGCGATACCAATTCCACTACACAGCCAGCTGAAGAAACAGGTAACTCTGAAACAACTGCAGAACCTTCCAATACTCCATCTGCAGGTGCTACAAATGAAGCAGGGAATTCAGAGTCATCAAGTTCAGTAACAGATGATACTACTTCAAATGTGGAAACTATAGATCAACCTGTAGCTTCAAATCCAAGTTCTGAATCACCGGCGACTCCAGCACCAAAATCAGACGAGCCAGCGACCCCCGCACCAAAAGTGGAAGAACCAGTGACACCGGCACCAAAAGACGGTGAATCAGGTTCTTCAGTTACATCTCCATCAACAGGTAATCATTCAGACGAGTCAGGAGCGCCATCTACAACTCCTACAGGTGACTCAACAGCTACCCAACCAAGTGATTCAACATCGTCACCGGTAACCCCAAGTGAAGAAGCACCGGTCACATCAGGCGATACCAATTCCACTACACAGCCAGCTGGAGAATCAGGTAGCTCTGAAACAACGTCAGAACCTTCCAATACTCCATCTGAGGAAGCTACAAATGATTCAGGGAATGCAGCAACATCAACTCCGACTCCAGCAACATCAACTCCAGAACCAAAATCAGAAGAAGAACTTAAGAAGGAAGAAACCTTGAAGTCAGCTAAAAAGGAGAGTATAGATGACAATATTGGTGAAGTTGTTAAAATAAAAGCAGATGCGATTGAAAAAGTTCCTGATGCAGATGAAAAGGCAAGATTAAAAGAAGCATTAAAGGCGTTACAAGATAAAGCGATAGAAGAAATTAACAAAGCAAAAGACGATGAAGAAGTAGCTACTGTTACAGAAAAATATCAAAATGAAATCAATGCATTGGATGTTCCAGGTGAAGAAGTTTCAAGTCCGAATTATGGTAGAGAAGGCTTGACCAATAATGGTCCTGGTGGAACTACTATTGACAATGGAAGCACAGCGATTGGTCATGGTGCAAGTGGGACTTCCAGATCAGCAACAGCATCTCCAACACAACCTTCTTCAACTTCAGAAAGAGGTTCAAGTTTTAGAAATGCTCCATCAGTTCAAGCAAGAGCAAGAAGAGTGGCACGTTCAACATCAGAACCAGATGGAACTGTAAATATTAGCTATAACTTCGCTGGAATGCCAGATATTCATGGCTTCCTATCTGATCCGGGAGAAAATAACACTGTCACAATTCCTGCTGGAACGAGTGAAGCACAGGCAAAAGAATTAGTAAAAGAAAAAATTCAAGCTAAGATAAAAGACCTAGCTACTAGAGGGTATCATGTGAAAAATGACATTATTTTTGAGCAAGATACTACTGTGAAAAATTATAACTACGTTGTCACATTCACTAAGGAGGCTACAGGAACTTCAGGTTTCAGAATGGCTCCAGCAGTTCAACCACGCGCTAGCAGAAATCGTAGAAGTCTAGAACAGCCAGCTCCTCAAAAGGTCAAAGTCAATGTTTTTTATAACTTTGATCAAATGAAAGATATTGCAGGTTTCCTAGGAGATATCAATGGAACTTCTCTTGAAGTCGCGGAAGGTTTATCAAATGAACAGGTTAAAGCAGCTGTCAAGAGCCAAGTTGATGCTAAGAAAGAAGAGTTGAGCAAACGTGGCTATACTTTCAAAGAGGACTATGTCTATCAAGCGAATGGGAAAGATTATAATTACGTTGTAACATTTTCAAAAGCAGCTAAATAATTTTCATTCTATAGAGAGTGAAATGCAAGCAGAGAGAGCGATAGGCTCTCTTTGTTTTATCTAGTGGTCAGTTGATTACATACAAAAGGCCAGTAAGAGGCTATAATAGAAAATAGATTAGGTATTTATTCTAATACTCTTCGAAAATCTCTTCAAACCACGTCAGCGTCGCCTTACCGTAGGTATGGTTACTGACTTCGTCAGTTCTATCCACAACCTCAAAACAGTGTTTTGAGCTGACTTTGTCAGTTCTATCTACAACCTCAAAGCAGTGCTTTGAGCAACCTGCGGCTAGCTTCCTAGTTTGCTTTTTGATTTTCATTGAGTATAAGAAAAATAAAAAATAGAGAGCAGTTAAAGTATGAAAATTTTAATTGTAGAAGATGAAGAGATGATCCGTGAGGGGGTCAGTGATTATTTGACGGATTGTGGCTATGAAACTATTGAGGCGGCGGATGGTCAGGAAGCCTTAGAAAAATTTTCCAGCTATGAAGTAGCCTTAGTTTTACTGGATATCCAGATGCCTAAGCTCAACGGTCTAGAAGTCCTAGCTGAGATTCGTAAAACCAGCCAGGTTCCTGTCCTGATGTTAACAGCCTTTCAAGATGAGGAATACAAGATGAGTGCCTTTGCTTCGCTAGCAGATGGTTATCTGGAAAAACCATTCTCCCTCTCCCTCTTAAAAGTGAGGGTGGACGCGATTTTCAAGCGCTACTATGATACAGGACGAATCTTCTCTTATAAGGATGCCAAGGTGGATTTTGAGAGCTATAGTGCCAGCCTCGCAGGTCAAGAAGTCGCCATCAATGCTAAAGAGTTGGAAATTCTGGATTATTTGGTTAAAAATGAAGGAAGGGCCTTGACTCGATCTCAGATTATTGATGCTGTCTGGAAGGCGACAGATGAGGTTCCCTTTGACCGTGTTATTGATGTCTATATCAAGGAATTGCGGAAAAAGCTAGATTTGGACTGCATCCTCACTGTGCGCAATGTTGGTTATAAATTGGAGCGAAAATGAAACGAACAGGTTTGTTTACAAAGATATTTCTCTATACCTTCTCGATTTTTAGTGTTCTGGTTATCTGTCTTCATTTAGCCATTTATTTTCTCTTTCCCTCGACTTATCTGAGCCACCGTCAGGAAACCATTGGTCAGAAGGCAACAGCCATTGCTCAGTCCCTAGAAGGGAAGGATAGGCAGAGTATCGAGCAAGTCTTAGACCTGTATTCCCAGACCAGTGATATCAAGGGAGCAGTCAAGGGAGAGATGACTGAGGACAAGTTAGAAGTCAAGGAAAGTCTTCCTCTGGACACGGACCGACAGACCACCTCCCTCTTTATCGAGGAGCGCGAGGTGAAAACGCAAGATGGTGGCACCATGACTATCCAGTTTATAGTGTCCATGGACTTGCAAAAGGAAGCGGAGCAGATCAGTCTCCAGTTTCTCCCCTATACCTTGCTGGCATCATTTTTGATTTCTCTCTTGGTGGCCTACATCTATGCTCGGACCATTGTTGCCCCGATTTTGGAAATCAAGCGGGTGACCCGACGGATGATGGCTTTGGATGCCCAAGTGCGATTACGTGTGGATTCTAAGGATGAGATTGGTGATCTCAAGGAACAAATCAATAGCCTTTACCAGCATCTTTTGACTGTTATTGCGGACTTGCATGACAAGAATGAAGCTATTCTCCAACTTGAGAAGATGAAGGTTGAGTTCTTACGTGGAGCTTCTCATGAATTGAAAACACCTCTGGCTAGTTTGAAAATCCTGATCGAAAACATGAAAGAAAATGTCGGTCGCTATAAGGATAGAGATCACTATCTGGGAGTTGCTTTAGGAATTGTGGATGAGCTCAATCACCACATTCTCCAGATACTTTCTCTCTCTTCTGTGCAGGAATTACGAGATGATAGGGAAACAATTGACCTACACCAGATGACGCAAAGTCTGGTTAAGGATTATGCCTTACTAGCCAAGGAAAGAGAACTCCAGATTGATAATAGTTTGAACCATCAGCAGGCTTATCTAAATCCATCTGTGATGAAGTTGATTCTTTCTAACCTCATCAGCAATGCTATCAAGCACTCCACTCTAGGTGGCTTGGTTCGAATTGGTGAAAGAGAAGGGGAACTTTTTATCGAGAATAGCTGTAGTCCTGAAGAACAAGAAAAACTGGCCCAGTCTTTTTCTGATAATGCCAGTCGCAAGGCCAGGGGGTCTGGGATGGGGCTCTTTGTTGTTAAAAGTTTATTAGAACATGAAAAATTAGCTTATCGTTTTGAAATGCAGGAGAATCGTTTAACTTTCTTCATAGCTTTTCCAAAAGTTGCCCAAGACTAGGCAGAGAAAGGGTTTACATAGATGAAGCTAGAAGAAATTCAATTGAAACTGCGGGAAAAACTAGATTTTTTTGTCAAAAAGTGATAAAATGAACAATGTAAATGGGATGACCCATAAAAATATACAGGAGGCCTGATAAAATGGCAATCGTTTCAGCAGAAAAATTTGTCCAAGCAGCTCGTGACAACGGTTATGCAGTTGGTGGATTTAACACAAACAACCTTGAGTGGACTCAAGCTATCTTGCGCGCAGCAGAAGCTAAAAAAGCTCCAGTTTTGATCCAAACTTCAATGGGTGCTGCTAAATACATGGGTGGTTACAAAGTTGCTCGCAACTTGATCGCTAACCTTGTTGAATCAATGGGTATCACTGTACCAGTAGCTATCCACCTTGATCACGGTCACTACGAAGATGCACTTGAGTGTATCGAAGTTGGTTACACTTCAATCATGTTTGACGGTTCACACCTTCCAGTTGAAGAAAACCTTAAATTGGCTAATGACGTTGTTGAAAAAGCACACGCTAAAGGTATCTCAGTAGAAGCTGAAGTTGGTACTATCGGTGGTGAAGAAGACGGAATCATCGGTAAAGGTGAATTGGCTCCAATCGAAGACGCTAAAGCAATGGTTGAAACTGGTATCGACTTCTTGGCAGCTGGTATCGGTAACATCCACGGTCCTTACCCAGCAAACTGGGAAGGTCTTGACCTTGATCACTTGCAAAAATTGACAGAAGCTCTTCCTGGATTCCCAATCGTATTGCACGGTGGTTCAGGTATTCCTGATGAACAAATCCAAGCAGCTATCAAACTTGGTGTTGCCAAAGTTAACGTTAACACAGAATGCCAAATCGCATTCGCTAACGCAACTCGTAAATTTGCTCGTGACTACGAAGCAAACGAAGCAGAATACGACAAGAAAAAACTCTTCGACCCACGTAAATTCTTGGCTGACGGTGTAAAAGCTATCCAAGCATCAGTTGAAGAACGTATCGACGTATTCGGTTCAGAAGGTAAAGCTTAATCTAGCTGAATAATACATACAGAACCTGCCCATTGGGTGGGTTTTTTGATGTTCCAATGATTTAATTTGGAGATTATGTAAGTATTATTTACTAATTATTGATTTTAGAGAAATTTAGAATATAACATTTGTTATGGATAATATGATATTTTTATTGACAAATAAATATTGAGGTTATAATATAGATTTATGAAGTGAATAAAATAATAGTACTACTTTTTATGTTTGATTATTTCTAATTTGAGGATTAATTATTTAAGGAGTGATTTGATGGAATATGATTTTAAATATTTAGTCGCTAAATATACATTACCAGGAGCAAGGGAAAAATTTGAAAAGATATGTATTGAGATATTTCAAGAAGAATTTGGACCTTTAGTGAAGGGGACTACGGTATCACAAGGAGATGATGGCATCGATGTTCTAGTTGGTGACTTAGATGATAGACCATCAATTTATCAGTGTAAATTTTTTATTGATGGGATTGAAGATTCACAGAAACAACAAATTAGAGAATCGTTTAGAAAAGTGATTACCAAGCATCCCAATATTTCTTCTTGGTATTTATGTGTACCAATAGGCTTAAATATAAATGAGCTATTATGGTGGTCAAGATGGAAAAGTAAAATGAAGGCTGAACATAAAATAAAGATAGAGTTGTGTGATGGAGCTTTTTTACTAAAAGAATTTAAGAAATGTAGTAGTTATAAATCAACATTTGATGATGATATCAGAAATGATTTAGAACAGATTAAAATGTCTATTGAAGCCAGTAATAAAAGGGTTTACGAAGAAATATTATATGGAGAAGATGAGATAGAAGAAATCTCAGAAATGTACAATGACACTATATTTATATCAATGTTGAAGAGTGCACAAATAGCCGAGGTTGATGATTTCAAAGTTGATTTTTATAATGCAGAAATTGCTAGACATGAGTCTTTGAGCAAAGATGACATCAATGGGAAAAAACAGTATGATAATTTAAGACAGAAGATACATTCTATTTGGAAGACCCAATATCGTCTGTACAAACATCCTAATGATGGTAATGGTTTAATAAATCAAACTTATCTTAGAATCGAAGATTTAGATTCTAGTACTTTAGGAAGCCCGATAAGTGATTTTAATTTATTAGCTAAGAAGGGCATCTTACATCAACTTGCTGACGATAAGAAACTAGGATGGATTGATAATTTTATAGAAGTATTGGATAAGTATATGGAGGGAAAAGATGCTGGAGATAATTGAGAACATAAGTTTTCAAGAATATTGTTTGACCCGAAATAGGGTTGCGATACTATTGAATATTTTAGGAAAAGAGCACAAGAAAGATACAACTCAAGAAAAGTTGATTATTAGTGATTTTTTTCTAAAATTTCCAGAATTACTCTCTGATGAAATAAAGGTTGGAAGATTTGATATAAAGTACTCCTATTTCCATTGGAAACCTAATTATAAACTGTATAATGCAGTTCTTGCAGATTTATTAGCTAGAAATATTATTACATTTAACTCTTTGAATAACAGATATGCCATTACAGATAAAGGAGAAAAATTTATTATTGAATTATTTAGTGAAAAGGGGATAGATTGGAGTAAGATACTACAATCTTGTGATTTTATAATTTCTAACGTGTTAAATAAGTCAACGTCAGCAGGACAAATGATGATACAAAGTAAATTAGATTGTATACGAGGTAATTGAATGAAATTATTGTTAAAGACTCTCAGATTAATAGGTGTTAGAAAAAATTATGAGGTTCATTTTCATAAAGGATTGAATTATATTTCAGGTCCAACTTCAACAGGAAAAACTGCAATTCTAGAATTAATAGATTATGCTTTTGGAAAAAAGAATCATAAATCGTATATTGAAATTGGAGAAAGTTGTACGGATGTGGAATTGGAATTTTATATATCAGAGAATCTATATAAGATTAAAAGACCATTGTCAGCTTTTAAAGAACCTGTTCTGTTACAGACTTACGATAGAGTCAAAGAAAAATTTGCACAAGCGCGTGTCTTGGAAATTGATGCTCCTTCAAATGAAAAATCATTATCATACTTTTTGTTATCGAAACTTAATTTAACTAATTTAACCATTAGAGGAGACGATTTTAGTTTTAGAGATTTATTTAAATTTTCATATTTAAAACAGACAAAGATTGATAATGAAAACATTCTTAATGAGCAGAACTGGGTGCATAATGGAAAAGAAAAAGCAACATTTGAGATTATTTTAGATATCTATGATAGTTTACTAGCTGATTTGCAACAGAGTCTTAAAATTAAAAAAGAGAACTTAAAGGTAAAAGAGATTAGATATGGTGCTGTAAAAGAATTTCTAAAAACGGCAGAGATAGAGGATTATGAAACAGTGCAAGAGAAATCTGTTGACATTGATTCTAAACTAGGGGAGATTAGTTCTAAAATAGAAAAATATAAATCGGATATTCTGAAAATAGAAGTGGGAAATGATGTCAATGAATTGGTAGTATTTATTAGTGTTCAAAAAGAAAAGTTAAGTAATCTAAGAAATAAATTTTCAGATCAAGAACAGTATATACAAAAATTACAGTTACTAGAAAATCAATATTTTTCTGATATTGAAAAAGTTAATGAACAGATAGCAGGTATCAAAGCAATTAATAAATACGAATACTTGTATTGTCCAAATTGCTTACGACCGATTTCACTTCACGAAGAAGCGAGTTGTTTATTGTGTCATCAGAATATGGATGATATTGTAATTGAAATTAACGATTTGAAAAAGGAACGAAAAAAACTTACAAAAAAGAAAAATGAGCTTCACACTTATATTGATTCAGAAAAGGAAAAAAATATTAGAGTAGGCTCAGAAATAAACAAATTACAGGATAATATTAACTCCGATGAAGAGAAGTTAGATCGTTTAACCAGACAATATATAAATCCCTTGGCTACAGAAATTAGTTTGCTATCAATTAAAAGCGGTCAATTATATGAAGAAAAGAAATCTCTAAATGAGAGCCTGAAATTTATTGAGGAACTTACAAAGTTGGAAATGTTGCTTTCTGAAAAGAGGATAGAAGTTGAAGGGATAGAAGAACAAATTGAACGACAAAAATATAAGGATGCCAAAGAGGACAAGTTGAAACAACTGTCTGAAACATTTTCAACTATATTATCATCTTTTGAGTTTCCAAATCTATATGAAGCCTATATTGATACAAAGAGTTATTTACCTTATGTGAGGGGCCGTAAATACAGTGATTTAGGTAGTTTAGGAGCTGTGACTCTGATAACAATGGCATATTACCTATCAATAATGATTTGTTCAAAAGTGCAAACTGGTAACCATTTAGGATTGTTGATGATTGATACTCCTAGGAAAAACTTAGGGGCTTCCTCGACAAGTACAGAGTTTAGAGACGAAAAAATATATGAATCTATAATTAATTATTTTCTTCAGCTTGGAAAAGAATGTAAAAATGACTTTCAGTTAATTGTTGTAAATAATGGTTATCCATCAGATTTTTCACTGGATTATATTGTTAAAGAATTTTCTTCTGATGGTCATGATGGGTTGATTGATGATTATGGTCGTGTTTAATATATTTCAGATTGTTTATTTTCAGTCAAATATCTAGCCTGCCCATTGGGTGGGTTTTTTGGTGTTTTAAGGAGACTATTAAACCAGAATTTTTGAATAAAAGTATTATTTTAAGAGAGGAATCTCTAATTTTATAAACTTTAGGCAAACGCTTGCATTCTATTTTTTATTGGATTATAATAGTTTGGTATAAAGCCTTTTGTAGTAATAAAATGTAGAAGGTATAGAAACTAAGGATTTAGAATATTTGTAGTCAAAAATACAATGTTGCTATTCCTTGCGATAGGGAGATAGATATGGCAATGATAGAAGTGGAACATCTTCAGAAAAATTTTGTGAAGACTGTTAAGGAACCGGGCTTGAAGGGTGCTTTGCGCTCCTTCATTCATCCTGAAAAGCAGACCTTTGAAGCGGTCAAAGATTTGACCTTTGAGGTTCCTAAGGGGCAGATTTTAGGCTTTATCGGGGCCAATGGTGCTGGGAAGTCGACAACCATTAAAATGCTGACTGGGATTTTAAAACCGACATCTGGTTTTTGTCGGATTAACGGCAAGATTCCACAGGACAATCGTCAAGATTATGTCAAGGATATTGGAGTGGTCTTTGGACAACGTACCCAGCTATGGTGGGATTTGGCTCTGCAAGAGACCTACACTGTCTTAAAAGAGATTTACGATGTGCCAGACTCGCTCTTTCATAAGCGCATGGATTTTTTGAATGAAGTCTTGGATTTGAAGGACTTTATCAAGGACCCCGTGCGGACTCTTTCATTGGGGCAGCGCATGCGGGCGGATATTGCAGCTTCCTTGCTTCACAATCCCAAGGTTCTCTTTTTAGATGAGCCGACCATTGGTTTGGACGTTTCGGTCAAGGATAATATTCGTCGGGCTATTACCCAAATCAATCAGGAGGAAGAAACTACTATTCTCTTGACCACTCATGATCTGAGTGATATTGAGCAACTTTGTGATCGGATTTTTATGATAGACAAGGGGCAGGAGATTTTTGATGGAACGGTGAGCCAGCTCAAGGAAACATTTGGCAAGATGAAGACTCTTTCCTTTGAACTGCTACCAGGTCAAAGTCATCTCCTTTCTCACTATGAAGGCTTTTCAGATATGACAATTGATAGACAAGGGAATAGTCTTAATATTGAATTCGATAGTTCTCGCTACCAGTCAGCTGATATTATCAAGCAAACCCTGTCTGATTTTGAAATCCGCGATTTGAAGATGGTGGATACGGATATCGAGGATATTATCCGTCGCTTCTATCGAAAGGAGCTCTAAGATGGTCAAATTGTGGAGACGTTATAAACCCTTTATCAATGCAGGTGTTCAGGAGCTGATCACCTATCGAGTCAACTTTATTCTCTATCGGATAGGCGATGTCATGGGTGCTTTTGTGGCTTTTTATCTCTGGAGGGCAGTCTTTGATTCCTCCCAGGAGTCTTTGATTCAGGGCTTTAGTATGGCAGATATCACCCTCTACATCATTATGAGTTTTGTGACCAATCTTCTGACTAGGTCAGATTCGTCCTTTATGATTGGGGAGGAGGTCAAGGATGGTTCTATCATCATGCGCTTGTTGAGACCGGTGCATTTTGCGGCTTCTTACCTCTTTACCGAGCTTGGTTCCAAGTGGTTGATTTTTATCAGCGTTGGCCTTCCATTTTTAAGTGTCATTGTCTTGATGAAAATCATATCGGGTCAAGATATTGTAGAGGTGCTAGGATTAACAGTCCTTTATCTTTTTAGCTTAACGCTGGCCTATCTGATTAACTTTTTCTTTAATATCTGCTTTGGATTTTCTGCCTTTGTGTTTAAAAATCTTTGGGGTTCCAACCTACTTAAGACTTCCATAGTGGCTTTTATGTCTGGAAGTTTGATTCCCTTGGCCTTCTTTCCAAAGGTTGTTTCAGATATTCTATCCTTCCTGCCTTTTTCATCCTTGATTTACACTCCGGTCATGATTATCGTTGGGAAATACGATGCCAGTCAGATGATTCAGGCGCTCGCTTTGCAGTTTTTCTGGCTCTTAGTGATGGTGGGCTTGTCTCAGTTGATTTGGAAACGAGTCCAGTCATTCATTACCATTCAGGGAGGTTAGTATGAAAAAATATCAGCGTATGCATCTGATTTTTATCAGACAATATATCAAGCAAATCATGGAATACAAGGTGGATTTTGTAGTTGGTGTTCTGGGAGTTTTTCTGACCCAAGGCTTGAACCTCTTGTTTCTCAATGTCATCTTTCAACACATCCCATCCCTAGAAGGTTGGACTTTTCAAGAAATTGCTTTTATCTATGGCTTTTCCTTGATTCCTAAGGGGTTGGACCATCTCTTTTTTGACAATCTCTGGGCACTGGGACAGCGTTTGGTGCGAAAAGGGGAGTTTGACAAGTATCTGACACGTCCTATCAATCCTCTCTTTCATATTTTAGTTGAGACCTTTCAGATTGATGCCTTGGGAGAACTCTTGGTCGGTGGGATCCTACTGGGAACAACAGTGACTAGTATTGCTTGGACTCTTCCAAAATTCCTGCTTTTCCTAGTCTGCATACCATTTGCGACCTTGATTTATACTTCCTTGAAAATTGCGACAGCCAGTATTGCTTTTTGGACCAAGCAGTCAGGCGCCATGATCTACATTTTCTATATGTTTAATGATTTTGCCAAGTATCCAATTTCCATTTACAATTCATTTCTTCGTTGGTTGATTAGCTTTATCGTGCCTTTTGCCTTTACGGCCTACTATCCTGCCAGCTATTTCTTGCAGGACAAGGATGTAATCTTTAACATCGGAGGTTTGATGTTGATTTCCCTTGTCTTTTTTGGTATTTCCCTTAAACTCTGGGACAGGGGCTTGGATTCTTATGAAAGTGCTGGGTCCTAAGATGAAGAAACTCAAAGCCTTGTCTCAGGACAGGCTTTTTCTAATAGAGAAGAAAATTCCTTGACATTTATTCTCAGAGTGCTATATTGTAAGTGTAATCGCCGATTTAGCTTATACTCTTCGAAAATCTCTTCAAACCACGTCAGCTTCGCCTTGCCGTATATATGTGACTGACTTCGTCAGTTCTATCCACAACCTCAAAGCAGTGCTTTGAGCTGACTTCGTCAGTTCTATCTACAACCTAAAAGCAGTGCTTTTAGCAACCTGCGGCTAGCTTCCTAGTTTACTTTTTGATTTTCATTGAGTATCAGTTGGTAGAGCAAGGCACTCGTAAAGTTTAGCTCCTAGGTGAATAAATGCCCGAATATCTGAAAAATTTATATATAAATAACCGTTAAGCCTTATTCTTAGCGGTTATTTATATTGTTTAATAGCGCTGATATTTCATCAATGATGTTTGACTTTGTGATGTTGCTAGTGCTTTAAGTTGATTGCTACTATTTTTGATGGTGTGAATGTGCTTATAATGTATCCCAGTTAACTACGAATTTTTTTGACTTAATCTTATTTTTAATACGTATTAAAAAATAAATTAATGCATGTTAATTTTTCTTGACTTAAATTTTTTTAATTGATATACTATTTTCAGAGAGTTAACAATTATATATAAATGCACTACTCTATTTCCTAGATAATACTTAGTAAAACTTTTTATAACAAAGGCTAGCAAAGTTAAAGTTTTCTATCTATTGGAAGTTAAATAAATATGTAAGGAATTAAAATGAAAAAAAGTACAGTATTGTCATTAACCACAGCTGCAGTTATTTTAGCAGCATATGTCCCTAATGAGGTAATCCTAGCAGATACACCTAATTCTGAAGATTCTTTAAAAATATCTGATAAAGAAAAAGTAGTAGGTAAACAAAACGAAAATAAAGAAAAACTTGAAGATATTCATAATGCTATAGAAACTTCAAAGGATACTGAAGAAAAGAAAACAACAATTATTGAGGAAAAAGAAGTTGTTAGTAAAAATCCTGTAATAGACAATAACACTAGCAATGAAGAAGCAAAAGTCAAAGAAGAAAATTCCAATCAATCCCAAGGAGATAAAGCGGACTCGTCTGCAAGTAAAGACCCAGAAAGTCCCAAAAAAGAGGATAAACTTGTCTATATTGCTGAATTTAAAGATAAAGAATCTGGAGAAAAAGCAATCAAAGAATTATCCAATCTTAAGGATACAAAAGTTTTATATACTTATGATACGGTTTTTAATGGTGTTGCAATAGAAACAACTCCAGATAATTTGGATAAGATTAAACTAATAGAAGGTATCTCATCGGTTGAACGATCACAAAAAGTCCAACCGATGATGAATCATGCCCGAAAGGAAATTGGAGTTGAAGAGGCAATCGATTACCTAAAATCTATCAATGCACCATTTGGGAAAAACTTTGATGGCAGAGGTATGGTTATTTCAAATATCGATACGGGGACAGATTATAGGCATAAGGCTATGAGAATCGATGATGATGCCAAAGACTCAATGAGATTTAAAAAAGAAGACTTAAAGGGTACTGATAAAAATTTCTGGTTGAGTGATAAAATTCCTCATGCTTTCAATTATTATAATGGTGGTAAAATTACTGTAGAAAAAGCTGATGATGGAAGCGATTATTTTGATCCACATGGGATGCATATTGCAGGGATTCTTGCGGGAAATGATACTGAAAAAGATATTAAAAACTTTAACGGAATCGATGGAATTGCTCCTAATGCACAGATCTTCTCTTATAAAATGTACTCTGACGCAGGATCTGGCTTCGCAGGAGATGAAACAATGTTTCATGCTATTGAAGATTCGATCAAACACAATGTCGATGTTGTTTCGGTATCATCAGGCTTTACAGGAACAGGTCTTGTAGGTGAGAAATATTGGGAAGCTATTAGAGCGTTAAGAAAAGCAGGAATTCCAATGGTTGTAGCTACGGGTAACTATGCGACTTCTGCTTCAAGTTCTTCATGGGATTTAGTGGCAAATAATAATCTGAAAATGACCGACACTGGAAATGTAACACGAACTGCAGCACATGAAGATGCGATAGCAGTCGCATCTGCTAAAAATCAAACAGTTGAGTTTGATAAAGTTAACATAGGTGGAGAAAATTTTAAATACAGAAATATAGGGGCCTTTTTCGATAAGAATAAAATCACAACAAATGAAGATGGATCAAAAGCTCCTGATAAATTGAAATTTGTATATATAGGCAAGGGTCAAGACCAAGATTTGATAGGTTTGGATCTTAAGGGCAAAATTGCAGTAATGGATAGAATTTATACAAAGGATTTAAAAAATGCTTTTAAAAGAGCTACGGATAAGGGCGCACGCGCCATTATGGTTGTAAATACTGTAAATTACTACAATAGAGATAATTGGACAGAGCTTCCAGCTATGGGATATGAGGAGGATGAAGGAACTACTAGTCAAGTGTTTTCAATTTCAGGAGATGATGGTGTAAAGCTATGGAACATGATTAACCCTGATAAAAAAACTGAAGTCAAAAGAAATAATAAGGAAGATTTTAAAAATAAATTGGAGCAATACTATCCAATTGATATGGCAAGCTATAATTCTAATAAACCGAATGTAGGTGACGAAAAAGAGATTGACTTTAAGTTTGCACCTGACACAGACAAAGAACTCTATAAAGAAGATATCATAGTTCCAGCAGGGTCTACATCTTGGGGACCGAGAACAGATTTACTTTTAAAGCCTGATGTCTCAGCACCTGGTAAAAATATTAAATCTACTCTTAATGTCATTAATGGGAAATCAACTTATGGTTATATGTCAGGGACTAGTATGGCAACTCCTATCGTGGCAGCTTCTACTGTTTTGATTAGACCAAAGTTAAAGGAAATGCTTGAAAGACCTGCCTTGAAAAATCTTAAGGGAGATGACAAAATAGATCTTACAAGTCTTACAAAAATAGCCCTACAAAATACTGCACGACCTATGATGGATGCGACTTCTTGGAAAGAAAAAAGTCAATACTTTGCATCACCTAGACAACAGGGGGCAGGGCTAATTAATGTTGCCAATGCTTTGAGAAATGAAGTTGTAGCGACTTTCAAAAACACGGATTCTAAAGGTTTGGTAAACTCTTATGGTTCTATTTCTCTTAAAGAAATAAAAGGAGATAAAAAATACTTTACAATTAAGCTTCACAATACATCAAACAGACCTTTAACCTTTAAAGTTTCAGCATCAGCGATAACTACAGATGCTCTAACTGATAGACTAAAACTGGATGAAACATACAAAGACGAAAAATCTCCAGATGGTAAGCAAATTGTTCCAGAAATCCACCCAGAAAAAATCAAAGGAGCAAATATCACATTTGAGCATGATACTTTCACTATAAGCCCAAATTCTAGCTTTGATTTAAATGCGGTTATAAACGTTGGAGAGGCTAAAAATAAAAATAAATTTGTAGAATCATTTATTCATTTTGAGTCAGTGGAAGAAATGGAAGCTCTAAACTCCAATGGGAAGAAAATAAATTTCCAACCTTCTTTATCGATGCCTCTAATGGGATTTGCTGGGAATTGGAACCACGAACCAATTCTTGATAAATGGGCCTGGGAAGAAGGTTCAAAATCAAAAACAATGGAAGGTTATGATGATGATGGTAAACCAAAAATTCCAGGAACCTTAAATAAGGGAATTGGTGGAGAACATGGTATAGATAAATTTAATCCAGCAGGAGTTATACAAAATAGAAAAGATAAAAATACAACATCCCTAGATCAAAATCCAGAATTATTTGCTTTCAATAACGAAGGGATCAACGCACCATCATCAAGTGGTTCTAATATTGCTAAAATTTATCCTTTAGATTCAAATGGAAATCCTCAAGATGCTCAACTTGAGAGAGGATTAACACCTTCTCCACTTGTATTAAGAAGTGCAGAAGAAGGAATGATTTCAATAGTAAATACAAATAAAGAGGGAGAAAATCAAAGAGACTTAAAAGTCATTTCGAGAGAACACTTTGTTAAAGGAATTTTAAACTCTAAAAGAAATGATGCAAAGGGAATCAAATCTTCTAAGCTAAAAGTTTGGGGCGACTTGAAATGGGATGGACTCATCTATAACCCTAGAGGTAGAGAAGAAAATGCACCAGAGAGTAAGGATAACCAAGATCCAGCTACTAGGATAAGAGGTCAATTTGAACCGATTGCAGAAGGTCAATATTTCTATAAATTTAAATATAGATTAACCAAGGATTACCCATGGCAGGTTTCCTATATTCCTGTAAAAATTGATAATACAGCCCCTAAGATTGTTTCTATTGATTTTTCAAATCCTGAAAAAATTAAGCTGATCACAAAGGATACTTATCACAAGGTAAAAGATCAATACAAGAATGAAACTCTATTTGCGAGAGATCAAAAAGAACATCCTGAAAAATTTGACGAGATTGCCAACGAAGTTTGGTATGCTGGCGCCGCTCTGGTTAATGAAGATGGAGAGGTTGAGAAAAATCTTGAAGTAACTTATGCAGGTGAGGGTCAAGGAAGAAACAGAAAACTTGACAAAGATGGAAATACCATTTATGAAATTAATGGTGCAGGAGATTTAAGAGGAAAAATCATTGAAGTCATTGCATTAGATGGTTCTAGCAATTTCACAAAGATTCATAGAATTAAATTTGCTGATCATGCTGATGAAAAGGGGATGATTTCCTATTATCTAGTAGATCCTGATCAAGATTCATCTAAATACCAAAAGCTTGGCGAGATTTCCGAATCTAAATTTAAAAATTTAGAAAATAGAAAAGAGGATAGTCTTAAAAAAGATACAACTGAGGAAGAAAATCATCAAGACAATGAAGAGTCTATCGAAGAAAAATCTAGCTTGACTATTCATAAAACTATTTCAACAATTAGAGAGTTTGAAAGTAAAGACTTGAAGAAACTCATTAAAAAGAAATTTAGAGAAGTTGATGACTTTACAAGTGAAACTGGTAAGAGAACAGAGGAATACGATTATAAATATGATGATAAGGGAAATATCATTGCTTATGACGATGGTAGTGCCTTAGAATATGAAACTGAAAAACTTGACGAAATAAAATCAAAAATTTATGGTGTTCTAAGCCCATCTAAAGATGGACACTTTGAAATTCTTGGAAAGATAAGTAATGTTTCTAAAAATGCCAAGGTATATTATGGTAATAAATATAAATCGATAGAAATCAAAACGACCAAGTATGATTCCCACTCAAAAACGATGATATTTGATTTATACGCTAATATTAATGATATTGTGGATGGATTAGCTTTTTCAGGAGATATGAGATTCTTTGTGAAAGATGATGATCAGATAAAAGCTGAAACGAAGATTAGAATGCCTGAAAAAAATAAGGAAACTAAGACAGAATATCCGTATGCATCAAGTTATGGGAATGTAATAGAATTAGGAGAAGGAGATCTTTCAAAAAACAAACCAAACAATTTAACGGACATGGAATCTGGTAAAATCTATTCTGATTCAGAAAAACAACAATATCTGTTAAAAGATAACATTATTCTAAGAAAAGGCTATGCACTAAAAGTGACTACCTATAATCCTGGAAAAACGGATATGTTAGAAGGAAATGGAGTATATAACAAGGAAGATATAGCAAAAATCCAAAAGACCAATCCTAATCTAAGAGTCCTTTCAGAAAAAATAATTTATGCTGATAGTAGAAATGTTGAAGATGGAAGAAGTACTCAATCAGTATTAATGTCGGCTTTGGACGGCTTTAACATTGTAAGGTATCAAGTGTTTAGATTTAAAATGAACGATAAAGGGGAGGCAATCGATAAAGATGGAAATCTTGTAACAGATCCTTCTAAACTTGTATTATTTGGTAAAGATGATAAAGAGTACACTGGAGAGGATAAGTCCAATGTAGAAGCTATAAAAGAAGATGGCTCTACGTTATTTATTGATGCAAAACCAGTAAACCTTTCAATGGACAAGAACTACTTTAATCCATCTAAATCTAATAAAATTTATGTACGAAATCCAGAATTTTATTTAAGAGGTAAGATTTCTGATAAGGGTGGTTTTAACTGGGAGTTGAGAGTTAATGAATCTGTTGTAGATAATTATTTAATCTACGGAGATTTACACATTGATAACACTAGAGATTTTAACGTTAAGCTTAATGTTAAAGACGGTGACATCATGGACTGGGGAATGAAAGACTATAAAGCAAACGGATTCCCAGATAAGGTAACAGATATGGATGGAAATGTTTATCTTAAAACTGGCTATAGCGATTTGAACGCGAAAGCGGTTGGAGTACACTATCAATTTTTATATGATAATGTTAAACCAGAAGTAAACATTGATCCTAAGGGAAATACTAGTATTGAATATGCTGATGGCAAATCTGTAGTCTTTAACATCAATGATAAAAGAAATAATGGATTCGATGGTGAGATTCAAGACAAACATATTTATGTAAATGGAAAAGAATATAAATCATTTGATGATATTAAACAACTAACAGATAAGACACTAAACATTAAGATTGTTGTAAAAGATTTTGCAAGAAATACGACCGTAAAAGAATTCATTTTAAACAAAGATACGGGAGAGGTGAGCGAATTAAAAGCTCATACGGTGACTGTGACCATTCAAAATGGAAAAGAAATGAGTTCAACGATAGTGTCGGAAGAAGATTTTATTTTACCTGTCTATAAGGGGGAATTAGAAAAAGGCTATCAATTTGATGGCTGGGAAATTTCTGGTGTCGAAGGGAAAAAAGACGCTGGCTATGTTATTAATGTATCAAAAGATACCCTTATAAAACCTGTATTCAAGAAAATAGAGGAGAAAAAGGAGGAGGAAAATAAACCTACTTTTGATGTATCGAAAAAGAAAGATAAGGTGCAAGCAAATCATAGCCAATTAGATGAAAATTACAAAAAGGAGGATTTACAAAGAGAAAATCATTCACACAAATCTGATTCAACTAAGGATGTCACAGCTACAGTTCCTGTAAAAGTAAATTATAGTCAATTAGATGAAAGTCAAAGATCTGATTCAACTGAGGATGTCAAAGTTACAGTTCCTGATGAAAATGATAAAAACTTTGAAAATAAGAAGGAAGTTTATCTTAATGAACCAGAGAACATAGATAATAAACATACCAATATTGATAGTAAATCAACTACTAACAATGATAGGTTGCCAAAAACCGGAACAGTTAGCGAAGTCTTCACGTCATTAGTTGCCGGAATAATGTTTACTGTAGGTGCATTTCTTGGATTGAAGAAAAAAGATCAAGATTAAGACAAAAGCTATAGAAAAATGGTTTGTGTACTGAGATTAGATAGTGTGATGATGAAACAATTTTGTGAAAATAGCCATTTATAACTCAATTATTTAGTTTACTTTACTATTGATACTCTTTTTGGATTTATTAATGGACTTAGTTTTGACAACTAATGAATTGATTGAAAGGGTTAGTATTGACAATATTGGTCATATTAATTAGAAAATAGAGTCTATCAAAATTTAAAGGTTAATGGAGGTGATGAGACAATTTCAAGGAATTAAGTAGCGTTTGGTTGCTTAATTCCTTTTTATTTGGAAGGAAGTTTTTCACCTGCTTCCTTATTTTATTGCTATTATTCAACCACTTAGACCGATATAGAGACCAGATAGGCAAAAGAACTTGTTCTTGAAACTGACCTCTGCTATAATGATTTGTGTAAGGGACGGGAGGCATCAATATCAGATAACTCAAGTTCCTAAAAACGAAATTGGAGATAAAGAAATGAAAAAAATATTGGGGATTGTATTTTTAGTGGCAGCAGCGACAGTATTGTATTTTGGTTCTGTTGGCTGGCCAACTTTGGACATTAACCTCTGGTCATTGATTCCGGTAGGCTTGTTCCTCTTTTTCACTCTAGAGAATCTTTTGAAAAAGGATTACAAGGCTAGTCTGATGTGTTTGATTATTGACTTTATTATTGCGAATGCAATTTTGGACCTTTTGCCAATTTCAAGTGGCTTGGTGATTGGAGCAGGTGTGCTAGCTTGTGTAGGTATTGGCTCTCTATTTCCTGATAAAGAAAATAGGAATTGATGAAAAAGTATATAAAGAAAAAAACACTTCAATCACTGTATTCAGTTTGATTGAGGTGTTTTTGATTTAGTTTTTTATTTCTGAGCCATCAATTCAACAATCATCTCGATATACATGACAAGGATTACTAAGAATCCTGCACGCCAGAAGAATTTGATGAATTTAGGATAGTAAAAGCTACGTTTTTTCAAAAGAAAGAAAAAAACGAGAATAATGGCTAGGAGTGAGAGGGCTAGGCCCAGTCTAGGGAGGAAATTATGGGTAAAGGTTTTAGCTGTAATCAGGTAATACTCAAATACCAAGACTGGAAAGGCCAAATCCGCAAAATTTCGTCCTAGTTTTTTTAATCTAAAAAGTTTGGTTATGATGATGCAGACTACTAAAGTCAGTATCAATAATAAAATAGATGCTAATTTCATTAAAATCATATCCATATTGTATCATAAAAAATTGCTAAAGGAAACGAGAAACAGAGGAATTTATAGGAAAGTCAGGCTTTTGAGATTGTGGGTGATTTTTGTTATAATGAAAGTTATGAAATCTTATAATACCTTGAATGATTATTATCGAAAACTCTTTGGAGAAAAGACCTTTAAAGTCCCTATTGATGCGGGGTTTGACTGTCCCAATCGTGATGGGACTGTGGCTCATGGAGGCTGTACTTTTTGTACAGTTTCAGGTTCTGGAGATGCTATCGTAGCACCGGATGCGCCTATTCGTGAGCAATTTTATAAGGAAATTGACTTTATGCACCGTAAGTGGCCGGATGTTCAGAAGTATCTGGTTTATTTTCAAAATTTTACCAACACCCATGAAAAGGTAGAAATCATCCGAGAGCGCTATGAGCAGGCTATCAATGAGCCAGGTGTGGTAGGAATCAATATCGGAACACGCCCAGACTGTTTACCAGACGAAACCATCGAATATTTGGCTGAGTTGTCGGAGCGAATGCATGTGACGGTTGAATTGGGCTTGCAGACCACTTATGAAACAACCTCTGACCTGATTAACCGTGCCCACTCTTATGAGTTGTACGTGGAGACGGTCAAGCGTTTGAGAAAGTATCCCAAGATTGAGATTGTTTCCCATCTTATTAATGGCTTGCCTGGTGAAACCTATGAGATGATGATTGAAAATGTCCGTCGCTGTGTCACGGATAACGATATTCAAGGGATTAAACTGCATTTGCTCCATCTTATGACAAATACTCGTATGCAACGAGATTACCACGAAGGACGTTTACAGTTGATGAGTCAGGACGAATATGTTAAGGTCATCTGTGATCAACTGGAAATCATTCCCAAGCATATCGTTATCCATCGAATCACAGGAGATGCACCTAGAGATATGCTGATTGGGCCTATGTGGAGCCTCAATAAATGGGAAGTGCTAAATGCTATTGAAACTGAAATGCGACGTCGTGGAAGTGTTCAAGGATGCAAGGCTGTAAAACAGGAGTTTGAAAATGAAAAGACCACTTGAGATGGCACATGATTTTTTGGCTGAAGTAGTTACAAAAGAGGATATCGTAGTGGATGCGACTATGGGAAATGGCCATGACACGCTTTTTCTGGCCAAGCTAGCCAAGCAAGTCTATGCTTTTGATATTCAGGAGCAAGCCTTGGAAAAGACGCAAGAACGTTTGGACCAGGCTGGACTGACAAATGCCCAGTTAATCGTGCAAGGCCATGAGACACTGGACCAGTTTGTGACAGAAGCCAAGGCAGGGATTTTTAATCTGGGCTA
Source organism: Streptococcus sp. 20925_1_24 (assembly GCF_041432335.1). Taxonomy (GTDB): domain Bacteria; phylum Bacillota; class Bacilli; order Lactobacillales; family Streptococcaceae; genus Streptococcus; species Streptococcus mitis_BM. The sequence continues at coordinate 36,904 of NZ_JAPVZM010000018.1, forward strand.
TCTGCCATCAGCTGACAAGTCTGTCATCACCAAACCACAGACAACGATTGAAGCATTAGAAAAGCTGTGTGCCTTACTTGTCAAAGGTGGACGGATTGCCATTATGATCTACTATGGGCATGAAGGAGGCGACCTTGAGAAAGATGCTGTCTTGGATTTTGTCAGTCAGTTGAACCAACAAGAGTACACAGTTGCAATTTACCGAACTTTAAACCAAGTCAATAATCCACCATTTTTAGTAATGATTGAAAAATTAGAGAGATATAGACATGGATAAACAATACCTACGTGAAAAGCTGGATGCCATGCGCCAGAATTTTGTTGAATCAACCCACCACGAACGAGCGGTGGGTGTGTTAGACCAAGCACATATGAGCAAAAAAATGCTTAAAATCAAGAAAAAATTAGTTGCTCTTGAAATGGAACGGTGCCAGAGAAAAATTGAGCACAAGGATTGTTCCAAGATTGACCAAAAAATCAAAGAGCAGAAGGAGATATTTGAATCCTGTTGTAAAAAAGATTAAGGAGGTCGTGCGTGGAATTACTGATTTACCTCATCCTATTTTTACTGGTCTTGATTGTCTCAAGTACAACCAATAAGCTCCTGCCCTTTTTGCCTCTTCCTTTGGTGCAAATTCTTTTGGGAATCGTGATTGGTCTCTTTTTACCCAATACCGACTTTCATCTCAATACAGAGTTGTTTTTGGCCCTGGTTATCGGGCCCTTGCTTTTCCGAGAGTCGGAGGAAGCGGATATTACAGCTATTTTAAAACACTGGCGAATCATTGTCTATCTCATATTTCCAGTGATTTTCATCTCGACCCTGAGTTTGGGTGGTTTGGCCCATCTTCTTTGGCTGGGTCTTCCCTTGGCGGCTTGCTTGGCTGTTGGGGCAGCCCTTGGGCCTACGGATTTGGTGGCCTTTGCCTCTCTTTCGGAGCGGTTTAGCTTTCCTAAGCGCGTGTCCAATATTCTTAAAGGTGAAGGACTCTTGAATGATGCTTCTGGCTTGGTTGCCTTTCAGGTAGCCTTGACAGCTTGGACAACTGGGGCCTTTTCCCTTGGGCAAGCTAGTAGTTCGCTCATCTTTTCAATCCTAGGCGGTTTTTTAATTGGATTTTTAACAGCCATGACCAACCGGTTCCTCCATAGTTTCTTACTTAGTGTACGAGCAACGGATATTGCCAGCGAACTTTTATTAGAATTGAGTTTGCCCCTGGTGACCTTCTTTCTGGCAGAAGAAGTCCACGTTTCAGGGATTATTGCCGTCGTGGTTGCTGGTATTTTAAAGGCAAGCCGTTTTAAGAAGATTACGCTACTCGAAGCCCAAGTGGATACGGTGACCGAGACGGTCTGGCATACAGTGAATTTTATGCTAAACGGTTCTGTCTTTGTGATTTTAGGGATGGAGTTGGAAATGATAGCAGAACCTATCTTGACCAATCCAATCTATAATCCCTTACTTTTATTGGTATCTCTTATAGCCCTTACCTTTGTCCTCTTTGCTATTCGTTTTGTCATGATCTATGGCTATTATGCCTACAGAACACGACGCCTCAAGAAAAAGCTAAATAAGTATATGAAGGACATGCTTCTTTTGACCTTCTCAGGTGTCAAGGGAACCGTGTCGATTGCTACGATTCTTCTGATACCAAGTGATTTAGAACAGAAGTATCCTCTCTTACTTTTCCTTGTCGCAGGTGTGACGCTGGTAAGCTTTTTAACCGGTCTCTTGGTCTTGCCTCATCTTTCTGATGAACAGGAAGAAAGCAAGGACTATCTCATGCATATCGCCATTTTGAATGAAGTAACGCTAGAGTTGGAAAAAGAGTTGGAAGACACTAAAAATAAACTTCCCCTTTATGCGGCTATTGACAATTATCATGGACGAATAGAGAACCTTATCCTGAATCAAGAAAACAAGGGGGCTCAAGAAGACTGGGAGGCCTTGAAACTTCTCATCCTCAGTATTGAGAGTGATGGATTGGAACAGGCTTACGAAGAGGACAAGATGAGTGAGCGTGCCTATCGAGTCTACCAACGTTATTTGAAAAACATGGAACAAAGTATCAATCGCAAGTTTGCTTCACGATTGACCTATTATTTCCTTGTTTCCTTGCGGATTTTACGTTTTCTCCTTCACGAAGTCTTTACCTTTGGTAAGACCTTCCGCAGTTGGAAAAATGAAGAATCACAGAAACTCAGAGCCCTTGACTATGACCAAATTGCAGAGCTCTATCTAGAAAACACAGAGATGATTATCGAAAGTTTGGAGAACCTTAAAGGGGTTTATAAGAGTTCCTTGATTAGCTTCATGCAGGATTCTCGTCTCCGTGAAACAGCTATTATCACTAGTGGTGCCTTTGTCGAACGGGTTATCAATCGTGTTAAGCCCAACAATATCGATGAAATGCTGAGAGGGTATTACTTAGAGCGCAAGTTGATTTTCGAATATGAAGAGAAACGATTGATTACAACCAAGTATGCCAAGAAGTTACGACAAAATGTCAATAACTTAGAGAACTATTCCTTGAAGGAAGCTGCCAATACCCTGCCTTATGATATGATGGAATTGGTAAGAAGAAATTAATCAAGATTATAAGTGAAGGAGTATGACATGAAGAAGTGGTGGAAAGAGCTGATAGACAAGCCTCTATTAAAAGCCTTTTTGCATTATTATCAAACCTCAGATAGTGAGTTGACCAGTGTCGCAGTTGCCTACTATTGGTTGATTTCAATTTTCCCCCTGCTTTTGGTGGTGGTCAATATCCTTCCTTATTTTCAAATTCCAGTTTCTAATTTTTTAAAGGTTGTCAATGAATTCTTGCCCGATACCATGTATGATGTGGTGGCAAAGATTATTACAGAAGTGCTGACCCAACCTTCAACGGGCTTATTGAGTTTTGCAGTTTTGTCAGCCCTATGGACCTTTTCAAAATCCATGAATTTTCTACAGAAAGCCTTTAATAAAGCTTACGGAGTTGCAAAAAATCGTGGGATGATTTCCCATCAGCTCATGAGTTTGTTTGTCAGTTTTGGCTTGCAGATTCTCTTTGCCTTGGCTCTATTTTTGAGTGTTTTTGGTCGCATGCTCCTCAACCTTATCAAAAGTTACTGGAAATCAGATAGTCTCCTATTTGATTTTCTGCAAGACCTAACAGGTCCCTTGGTCTATGCCTTGATTTTTGCCATCCTGGTCATGCTTTATTATTTCCTGCCCAATGTTAAGGTGCGACGAATTCACTATGTATTGCCAGGTAGTGCCTTTGTCTTGTTGACTCTGGTTTTCCTACTCAATATCTTTTCAGTCTATGTTAACAACTATGTCAATCACCTTGTGGACGTGCGTTTTTTCAGTTCCATTGTCGTGGTGGTCATGATGTTCTGGTTTATTCTCATCGCTAAGATTTTAATTGTCGGCGCGGTTATCAATGCCAGTGTCCAGAGTTTGAAAGATCCGAGCTTTAGAATAAATTAACTCATTTTTTATCCATAGCAAAACGCATACTATCAAGTTTTT